>JAGVFD010000198.1 GCA_020057805.1 Sideroxydans sp.
ACCAGCGGCTTAAAGTTGGGGCGATTGTTGGTGGGTAATGGTTTTATTACGGAAGAGCAAATTTCCGAAACGTTGGCGCAACAATTGCACATCCCTTTTATCAACCTTAAGTTTTACAACATCAATTGGGATGTGGTGCGCAGGTTGTTAGTGAGTGATGCGCGGTTTTATCGTGCCATCGCGCTTGAAATGCGTGGTGATCAAATTGTCGTCGGCATGACCGACCCCACCGATGTACGTGCACAGCAGGAAATTGCAGCGTTGTTGAAATGCCAGATTACGGTAGCCGTGGTCACGGAAGGGCAGTTGCTGGAAACGTTTGAGCGCATCTATTAGTTCAATGCTCAATTAATTTACTCATGGTGCGGCAAGGTACGCGCCACCACCCATACACTGATTTGTGCTGCGCCTGCTTGCTTGAGTGTGGCAGCCAATTCCCCCACCGACGCACCTGTTGTCATCACGTCATCCACGATGGCGATGTGCTTCCCTTTAACGTCAAGCTGCGGCGCAAGACTGAATGCGTGGCGCATATTTTTGTCACGTTCTTTCCATGGCAAAGAAGATTGCGGCGCTGTGTCGCGGATGCGCTGGCAGTCCTCTGTGATGAGTCGGAGCTGGCATTTTTTTGCAAGTTGCTGTGCCAATAATTGAGATTGATTAAACCCGCGTTTGCGCAAACGTAGCGGGTGCAAAGGCAGCGCCAGAATAAAGTCTGGCTGCTGTATTGCGGGTATGAGACCTATGTGCAGGGCTAATTCGTCGGCTAGAAAATTAACCAGAATGAGTTGCTCATGAAATTTGAGTGCCTTAATCATCTGATTGATGGGGAAGCTGTAGCTGAAGGCCGCGAGGGTGCGGTCAAAGTGCGGTGGATGCTTTAGGCAACGTCCGCAAATTTCTCCGTGAGGCGAGGGCAGTGCGCAGCTAGGGCAGTGTGGCTGCGTATGGCGCGGCAACTCGGCATTGCATGCCGCACAACACAAGCCATCGCGGCTCATCCCGCCGCACAATAGGCAAGGCTGCGCGGGCAGCAGTTGCCGCAATTTTGAGCCGATGTTCAGCAGGTGATGGGATAAAATGGACAAGTCGTTCTAATCCTTCAACACACGGGTTTAAGAAACTGTTCCTTCATTCTACTTGCTTGCCTAAATCAAAATGCAAACTCAAACCATCGAATTCATCCGCCCTATCAAACCCCAAACTTCAAATAAGATCACCCCCGAACGTTGGAGCGTTCCAGCGGTAGAGGAATTATTTAAGTTGCCTTTCTCTGACTTGATGTTTCGAGCGCAACAAATCCACCGCGAACATTTCGATCCGAATGCCGTGCAACTCTCTACCCTGTTGTCCATCAAGACAGGTGGTTGCTCTGAAGATTGTGGCTACTGCCCGCAATCTGCATTCCACGATGCGGGAGTCGAGAACCGCAAGATGCTCGAAGTCGGCGAAGTGGTAAAGGCGGCCAAGGCCGCGCAAGAAGCCGGTGCAGATCGCTTCTGCATGGGCGCGGCGTGGCGTGAACCTTCCAAGGAAGATATGGAAGCTGTCGTAGAGATGGTGAAAGCGGTGCGCGGCTTGGGTATGGAAACGTGCGCGACACTGGGTATGTTGAACGATGAACAAACCGAACAACTGCGAGTTGCCGGACTTGATTACTACAACCATAACCTCGACACCTCGCCCGAATTTTACGGCGACATCATCAGCACCCGTGATTACCAAGATCGTCTCGACACACTCGACCGTGTTCGCAATGCAGGCATGCATGTATGCAGCGGCGGCATCGTTGGTATGGGTGAGAATTTGACGCAACGCGCTGGCCTTGTGGCACAACTTGCCAACATGAATCCCTATCCAGAAAGCGTGCCGATCAACAATCTGGTCAAGGTGGAAGGCACACCTTTGGCCGATACCGCCGACCTCGACCCACTCGATTTCGTGCGCACCATCGCCGTCGCGCGCATCACCATGCCGACTGCGCGTGTGCGCCTCTCCGCAGGTCGCCAACAGATGAGTGATGCCGTGCAAGCGCTGTGCTTCTTAGCCGGTGCCAACTCTATTTTCTACGGCGACCAATTGCTGACGACGGGCAATCCTGATGTCGAACGTGACCGTGCGCTGATGGATAAATTGGGGATGTACCCATTCGCTGAAAAAAACCATTAGCCACAGAGAACACAGAGTACACAGAGAAAAACAAAAAACAGGGTGGGGTTCTCTCTGTGGTCTCTGTGTACTCTGTGGCAAAAAATGATTTTCGCTCAACTCCAACAATCGCTAGCTGAACGTGCCTCACAAGGCTTGCTACGCACGCGCCGTACGCTGACCACGCCGCAGTCGCCACACATTGTAGTGGACGGAAAGTCTTACCTCGCCTTTTGTAGTAACGATTACCTCGGCCTTGCCAATCATCCACAACTCATCAGCGCGTTGCAAAACGGTGCGCAGCAGTGGGGCGTGGGTGCAGGTGCCGCCCATCTGGTGAGCGGGCATTCCGAGCCGCATCACTTGCTCGAACATCAACTCGCCGCCTTTGTGGATAAACCTGCCGCGCTGTATTTTTCGACAGGCTACATGGCTAACTTGGGGGTGGTGCAAGCTTTAGTCGGTAAGGGCGACACGGTATTTGCGGACAAGCTCAATCACGCTTCGTTGAATGACGCGATGCTGTTGTCACGCGCCGAAGTGAAGCGCTATCGGCATGGCGACATGGCGCAGTTGGAAAAATTATTGAGCGAAACAAGCAAGGGTAGAAAGCTGGTCATCACCGATGCCGTGTTCAGTATGGATGGCGACCTCGCCCCTTTACGTGAAATGTTGGCGCTGTGTGAACAGCATGATGCTTGGCTGTATGTGGACGATGCGCATGGATTTGGCGTGTTGGGTGAGCAAGGACGAGGTTCACTTTCTCATTTTGGCATTGCTTCAGAACGCATCATCTATATGGCGACCTTGGGTAAAGCGGCGGGTGTGTCCGGTGCGTTCGTCGCAGCAGAACAGGTGGTAATCGACACGTTGGTGAATCACGCGAACAGCTATGTCTATACCACGGCATCGCCGGCTGCCTTGTCGGTTGCCCTGTCACATAGCTTGCAACTCATTGCGCAGGGAAACGATTGGCGTGCGCATCTGAGTTCGTTGATTGCAAAATTACGCAATGGTCTGGCTAACTTGCCGTGGTCACTAATGCCTTCCGACACCGCTATTCAGCCTGTGTTGATTGGCGACAATCAGCGTGCTTTGGAATTGAGCGCTGGCTTGCGTGAGCGTGGTATCTGGGTGGCGGCGATACGTCCACCTACCGTGCCGCAGGGAACGGCGCGTTTGCGCATCACGTTATCTGCGGCACACACTGATGAGGATGTGGAACGATTGATAGGAGCGTTGCATGAACTTGCAAAGGAATCATAAATTCGCGCAGCGATGCGATTGCCTCCTCTCCCTCTGGGAGAGGATTGTGGTGAGGGAAATGTGCTATGCACATTGAGACAATAGGCAGTGGAGCACCGCTGGTATTGATTCATGGGTGGGGAATGCACGGTGGGGTATGGCGTGAGGCAGCTCAAAAACTGTCGGATGAATTTTGTGTGCACAGTGTCGACCTTCCCGGATTTGGTGCGAGCCCAGCCTTGTCCATTACCCATCTGGATTCGTTGGTGGAATCTCTGTCTGAACGATTTAGTGCGCCAGTGAATGTCTGCGGGTGGTCGTTGGGTGGGCAAGTCGCGATGCACTGGGCGGCACGTGAGCCGGTTAAAGTGAAGAAGATGGTTTTAGTTACAACGACCCCCTGCTTTACCGAGCAAGACGATTGGCTATTTGGGTTGCCGGGCGAGGTGTTAGAAAAGTTCGCCGCTGAACTGGAGCAGAATCATGCAACGACGCTGCGCCGATTTATTTCTTTGCAGTTGCGCGGCAGTGAGAACGAGCGCGAGTTATTGACCAAGCTGCGCGAGCAACTCTTCAGTCGGGGTGAGCCCGCTATGGATGCCTTGCGTGGCGGGTTGGGGATTTTGCGCGATGTGGATCAACGGGCTGAAGTAGTGCAAATACAGCAGCCCACTTTGTTGATCGCTGGGCAGCGCGACAAACTGACTCCACCTGAGGCGTCATATTACCTGGCACAGGTGATACCCAATGCGAAAGTGGTCGAGATTGAAGGCGCAGCGCATGCCCCGTTCTTATCGCACCCCGAACTATTTGTCGCGCTAGTGAGGAAGTTTTTGAATGAATGAATTTGAAATAGATAAGAAGCAAGTGCGCCGTGCCTTTAGTCGTGCCGCGAACCAATACGATGCATCTGCTGTGTTGCAGCGTGAGGTGTGTATTCGCATGTTGGAAAAACTCGACTATGTGAAGCTAAAGCCAACACGCCTGATTGATGTGGGGAGCGGAACAGGATGGGGCACCCGTCAACTCGGTGAGCGTTATCCCAAGGCGGATATCACCTCGCTGGATATTGCGATGGGTATGTTGCAAGCCTCACGCGGCACGTCCAGTTGGTGGAAAAAACTCTTTACCACGCCGCGCGAAAATTATGTGTGTGCAGATGTGGAAGCGTTACCTATCGCCGCTAATAGCGTGGAGATGGTGTGGTCGAATTTGGCGCTGCAATGGTGCAATGATTTGCCTGCCACTTTTGTTGAGTTAAATCGCATCATCAAGACGGAAGGTCTGCTGATGTTCTCCACCTTCGGCGTGGACACCCTGCACGAATTGCGTATCGCTTTTGAGGGTGTGGATGGTTACAACCACGTGAATCGTTTTGTGGATATGCATGATGTGGGCGACATGCTGGTCGCAGCAGGCTTCGCTGATCCGGTGATGGAGATGGAGAAGCTGACGCTGACCTATGAGGACGTGCGTGCCGTGATGCAAGATCTAAAAAGCATCGGTGCCAATAATGCAACGGTAGGGCGCGCCAACGGCATGATGGGCAAAGCGACGTGGCAGCGCATTACACAAAATTACGAACAACTGCGCCGCGATGGCAAGTTGCCTGCCACCTTTGAAATTATTTATGGACATGCGTGGAAGCCCGCACCTAAAGCTTTGCAAGACGGACGCGCCATTATTAAAACGGATTTCAAGCTATGACAAACATTTTTTGCCGCAGAGTAGGCGCGGTGGTGTTCTCTGTGTTCTCTGTGGCTAAAGGGTTTGCATGAGCTACTTCATCACAGGCACCGATACCGGTGTGGGTAAAACATTGGTGAGTTGCGCGCTGCTGCACGCCTTTGCCGCACAAGGCAAACGGGTGGTGGGCTTTAAGCCCGTTGCCGCAGGGTGCGATGACGAAGACCATAATGAGGATGCGCAGCGCTTGCGCGCGGCGGGCACTATTTCTGCCAGCTATGGACAGATTAATCCCTATTGTTTCCCTCTCGCTATTGCGCCGCATCTGGCTGCACGTCACGTAGGTGCGCGCATCGACTTCTCACGCATCCTGCATTCTTATGCGGAATTGGCAGGGCAGGCGGATGAAGTGATAGTAGAAGGCGTGGGCGGATTTTGTGTACCGCTGAACGACCAGCAAGACAGCGCCGACCTTGCCCAATCGCTTGAGCTGCCCGTCATCTTGGTGGTGGGTATGCGCTTGGGATGTCTTAATCATGCCTTGCTCACCGTGCGCGCTATCGCGCATTCACAGCTAAAATGCGCAGGCTGGGTAGCTAACGTATTAGATGCCGACATGCCTGCCTTGCAACAAAATATAGAAGCGCTACAAGAACGTATTGATGTGCCTTTATTGGGCGTGGTTCCTTATCAAGATCAAGCGAATCCTGATAGCCGTGCAGTGGCGGCATTTTTGCAAATCAACTTGCTGGAGCAATAACCCATCCATGTTTGAGTTCAGTCTACTTGCGGTGTTTTTTGTGGGGCTGCTGGGGGGCATACATTGCCTCGGCATGTGCGGCAGCATCGTCGGTATTTTTACCACGCAAGTGCCGCGTGAAAAAGCGCGCTGGCCCTTCCATTTGGCTTACAGCAGTGGACGTATCGCCAGCTACGCCGTGGCAGGGGCATTAGTTGGTGCCGTGGGGCAAGCAGGATTTTTGATGCGCGATGTGTTGCCCATTCAACATCTGTTGTTTGCTTTATCCAGCTTGATGCTTATCGTGTTGGGGCTTTATTTAGCGGGTATCTGGGGCGCTGTGCGCACCCTAGAAAAAGTAGGCGCAGGCTTATGGAAGCATCTGCAACCCTTCACCAAACGCTTGCTGCCCGTGAACACCTTGCCGCGCGCGCTGGGGTTGGGCGCATTGTGGGGTTGGTTGCCTTGCGGCCTCGTGTATAGCGTGTTGATTACCGCACTGGCTAGCGGCAGCGCAGCGCAAGGCGCACTCATCATGTTGGCCTTTGGCTTGGGCACCTTGCCTAATCTGCTGGCCATTGGGTTGCTGTGGGAGGGGGTTAAAGGCTGGGCACAATCGCCACGAGTGCGACTGTTGGCGGGTGCGATGATTGCCCTA
>JAGVFD010000119.1 GCA_020057805.1 Sideroxydans sp.
AGCAAGGTATTGGGGGTCACAGAAGGTATCGAAACGGCACTGGCAGTAATGAGTGCTTTCAACATACCTGTATGGCCTACTGGCAATGCGTACCTGCTGGAAAACTTTGTGCCCCCCAAAGGGGTGGACGTGGTGATCTACGCTGACAAAGACCTTCCTTCCAAGCAACATCCGGAAGGACACGGACAGAGTTCGGCAAAATTGCTACTGAAGCGTCTTTGGAGTGAAGGTACTAAAGCATCCGTCAAGATTCCAGACAACGACATCCCGCAAGGAATGAAGTCTGTCGATTGGCTTGATGTGGTGAATGGCACGTTAAAAGTGTCAGCAATGAAAACGGTCGCGCTTTAGGCTGCAATCCCCATGTGAATGGCGAGCGCAAGTCCTAGGCCGTTTTACCCCGCTTGCCGGGGCTTTTTACGGCACATTCAAACGAGTGTGCCGCAACAAGCAGGATTCACACACGAAGCTTATTGCTTCGGGTTGATATTGGTGACTGGCCAATCCAAATAAACAGAAGACACGAGAGTGTCAACGAATTACCTAAGCAATACCTATCCACCCACGCGGGGACACATCCCCGTCAGGGTCGGTGTGTCTCCATCTTTTTAAGGAGAGCACCATGGATCGTGAAGACGTATTAAGTTTTTTGAGATTTCTCTCGGAGGCAACGATCGAGGAGATCAAGAAGAGCAAAGCGATAGTGCAAGAGTCTCTTGCGGACGTAGACCCAGAAGGCAACGTAGCGGCAGACCTTAAATTTCTTCTTCGGAAGTGTGATGAGGAATTGCTGGCTCGCGCCGAGTATTACAAGTTGAAGTCACAACAGAGAGGCTAACGGTAGGGTGCAGGGTGCGACGAAGCTTGTCGTACTCCGCATCATCCCGTTGCAGGATCGCAGTAACGAGTTGGCGGCCAATGGATTCCCTGAATTCATTACCACCACCATCAATCACCGTGAGCTGTGCGCATGTGTTTTTCATGTGGGCAGTCTAGCACGGCAGTTTTCAAAACCCAATCGGGGGACACTCTCCCCTCTGGGGCGTGGTGTCCCTTTTTAACAAGGAGAACACCATGCAAGATAAATCAAACAAGCCAGACTGGAACTCGCTGTTCGAGCAGGCGCTGACGCAACCAGGAGTGATGTCGAAGGCGTATTCGGTTTTCTACGAGTACAGCCTAGGCAACGCATTCTTGGCCGCAAGCCAACTGATCGACCGCAAGTTCCCTATTTCACCCATCGCCAGCTTCAACAAGTGGAAAGAGCTTGGCCGCATGGTCAAGAAAGGTGAGAAGGCGATTGCCCTCGTGATGCCCGTTACCGTCAAGTCCAAGTCGAAAGATGAGGGCGAGGATGGTGGGGTCAACACGGAATCTGGTTCAAATACGCAAGCCAAAAGCTCGGGACGCACCATATTCATCCTGAAAAATAACTGGTTTGCACTGTGTCAGACGGACGGCGCGGAACATGCGCACGAAGTTGTTATTCCGAAGTGGGACAAAGCGAAAGCATTGGCCGCATTAGGGATCACAGAGCATGACTTTGCACACATGAATGGAAACGTTCAAGGCTATGCCATTCCGAACGAGAAGACGTTAGCCATCAACCCGCTTGCGGCGTTGCCATGGAAAACGACTTTTCATGAGATGGCGCACTGCCTGTTGCACTCATCAGAAGCGCAAATGGCTGACGGTGAAATGTTGCAAAAGTGCATCAAGGAAGCCGAAGCTGAAAGCGTTGCATATCTGTGTTGCGCGACATTGGAATTGCCGGGGCTTGAACAAAGCCGCGCGTATATCCAAAACTGGCTGAACTCGACAGAACCATACCTTGAGTTCAGAAAGAAAAGTGCAGCACGAGTGTTCGCGGCAGCCAACAAGATTCTCAAAGCCGGTGCCGAAACTGCGAAAGCAGGGGAGGTGGGTAATGAGTGATCCAAATTTGGTAAGGCTATTTACAGCGCACGGTGCCGTTTATATCGACACCAATCAGTTAAAAAGTGGGCGTAGCCACCTCACAATCTTCACGTCACGCGGTAATCGACTGAAGGATGTAGGAGCGACGAAAGATGTACGGGAGTTCGCCATGTATGGTGTGCACCGCGACAACTTGTATGCCTCACAAGAACTAGCTGATGCAGCTTCGGATGCAATCTGGAGTGAACTGTATGGAGACAAGGCACTGACCACGAAGCAACTACGTGAGCGAGGCTGTTAGATGAACAATCAAAACACGCCACTATCCAAAGATCAGTTGCTGGCCATAGAAGTAGAGAACGAAATTCTGAGTGTTGCCGAACTCAGTGATGAGGTTACACATAGCGACCTTCAGGGGTTAGCTAGTGTGGCTGCAAGGAAAATCATCGCGAAGGTAAGGGAGCACTTGGAGTCTACTTCAAACTAAATGCAACAAATCAACCCTGACGGGGCATCGCTCCGTTAGGGGGATGTCTCGTTATTCATTAAGGAGACACAAATGGAATTTGATACCAATGGTCTGGATGCAATAGATCAAGAAATCATCCGTAAGCTCATCATCGCTCGCGATCAAAACGGAGAACCGCGCATAGGTGACTATGTGCGCTTTTCGACCGGAGAACTGGAGAGATTCAGCCATGATTGGGGAGATGGTTTGCAGACATCTGCAGGCGGCTCGTTTTTTCTGTGCAACAACGGAGGAGCTAGTTTTAGTGGCGGATTGAATCCTTGTACATCGGCTGACAAGCTGGAACAGACAGACGCAGAGCTGCCAGGCTCGTTTTGGATATTTCATCACAATGTTGCTGGTGCAGGTCGCGGGGTGCATTTCAAAATCCCGTGTCGCGTTTACTTAACGACTGCCTCGTATGAGGGATTTCTTGGCAAAGATTTTTGTTCTCATGAAATTGATGCTCTGAAGAAACAACTCGAAAGCGATCTGATTCGGCAAATAGCAATCTTGACGGGCATAAACGCGCACGGGGAGGCATATCAACTAGGTGCTAAAACTCTGGGATTGATTAAGTTAAGCGAACGCTTTGCCGACATAAATCGTCGACACTTGCAACTTGGCTATCTTTCTCACGAGCTTGACCTTGAGCGCATGCATGCCTATGAAGAACTGATGGGCCATGCGCGAACGCACATGGAAGCCGCAGATTACCAGCAGTTCTACATGGCGATGTAAATCAACACGTTCACCATCGGCAATCCAGCTGACCGGTGAATCAAACTTAACCCACCCAACGGGGATGTACCTATCCCTAGCGGGGTAGGCATCCCCTTTTTCGTTCCATCAAAAAAGGAGATACCAAATGCAACAACAAGCAATTTCACAAATGCGCGTAGGTAATATTCGCCAAGGGAGAAATCCACGCACGTACTTCGATCCTGTCGAAATGGCCGAAATGGAAGCATCAGTCTCTGCAAAGGGAGTGATTCAACCAATCTTGATTCGTCCCGTTGAAGACTGGTATGAAATCGTCGCCGGTGAACGTCGCTGGCGCGCAGCGATGAAGGTTCGTGGCGAAGACTACGAAATTCCAGTGTTGGTCAGAATCCTCAGCGATGACGAGGCTGACGAACTGGCACTCATCGAAAACGTTTCACGCGCCAACATGTCACCGACCGAAGAGGCCTCAGCAGCAGCAAAGATTCTCGGACGCTGTGAAGGCAACCGTGACGATGCTGCAAACCGTCTCGGCTGGTCGCGCAGTACGTTGGATAAGCGACTGGCGCTGATGAACTGTAGTCCGTCTGTGATCACTGCTCTCAATGAACGCAAGATCCATCTGGGTCATGCCGAATTGCTGGCAGCCGTACCGAAGGATCGTCAGGAAAAGACAATCGTAATCCTCCTTGCTCAACCAGCACTCCCAAGTGTTGCTGAATTCAAAGCAGGGTTGGAGAAGATTTCGCGTTCGATGGCATCAGCGATATTCGATAAGACAGACTGTGCGAGTTGTCACCACAACAGCGGGAACCAGCAAGCATTGTTTGCCGATGCCGTCTCTGACGGACATTGCACCAATGGTGAATGCTTTGACCGAAAGACTGAGGATGTGTTGGAAGCCAAGGCAAAATCTTTGGCTGAGAACTATCCAAAGGTGGTCATCGTCCGACAGGGCGAGAACCACACAGTCATCAAGTTGACGGCTGATGGTGCAACTGGTGTTGGTGCTGAGCAAGCGGCGGCATGTCGTAGCTGCAAGTCGTTCGGTGCAGCGGTCAGCGCGATACCCGGCAAAGTGGGTAACGTGTATGAATCGCACTGCTTCGATACGACCTGTCATACGAAAAAGGTTGGTGAACGTCTGTTGGCGGAAAAGAAAGCGGCTGCGAAGCCGGCGACTGCTCCAACAACGGCCAAGCCTGCCGGTTCAAAGCCTGTAGCTGGCAAGGCTGGGGAGAAATCCACAACCACCTCCAAGGCTACCGTGACATCGGTTCAAGACACTCAGCGTGTCGTGGACTATCGTATCGGTGTCTGGCGAAAGGCGTTGAAGAAAGAGTTGTTCCAGGATCCGCATAAGAACCTGTGCTTGCTCATCGGTGTAATGATGACTCGCGGCGGGTCGAATGTGTCTTCTACAAAGCTGGCTTCTGGTTTCGAGGCGCTAACTTCGCAAAAGCCCCCCGTCAGCAATGTCGGGGAAGCTGCGGCGATGGTGGCCAAGGCAGACGAGGCAGTGCGCTCAAAGGTGTTGTCTGGGATTGTTATTTCGATCACGGATAGCATCGAGAAGCATCACTTGCCGGAAATGCTCAAGTTCATGGAAGTGGACTTGGCGAAACACTGGAAGTTGAACGCGGAATTTCTCGACTTGCTCACCAAGAGCGAGATCGAGGTTATCGCGGAAGAGCTCGGACTGAAGGTCGCGCTTGGCGATCAATATGCCAAGGCAAAAGGCGGCAAAAAGGATGAGTTCATCAAGGCGCTCATGGAATGCAAAAACTTCGATTTTGAAGGTAAGATTCCAGCGGTGTTAAGCACGATGTAGATTAAGATTCACCCACCCCTTCGGGGGTGGTTTTCCAAAGCGCATTAGAAAGTACGTTTCGGAAAACAAGGCTTCACACCCAGCGCTTATGCGTTGAGTTGATATTGGCGGCCGACCAATCAAAACAAACGGAAGACGAGCAATCGTCAATGAATCACCCAAAGCATCACTCACCCAACGGGGGCATCTTCCCCGACGGGGTTGTGTCCCCATTTTTATTCAAGGAGACACAACATGCAAAAAGTCTTTCAGTTCTATGCCGATCCTGGCCACGGCTGGATGGCAGTCAAGAAGCAGTTGCTTGAAGATCTCGGCATTGCTTCAAAAATCACCTCATACAGCTACCAACGTGGTGACACGGCCTACCTCGAAGAAGATTGTGATTTGGATATGTTTTTCGAGGCATTCCAACAGAAGACTGGCGAAAAACCAGTCTTAAAACAGCATCACAGTGATCGACGTTCAAAGATTCGCAACTATGATTCTTATCGTTTTGATTCTGCGACATTCCGTGTGGTGGCAACCGTTCATAACCCTCGGACTGATGAGGGAGCAAATCCCGCAATGGTGTGGAATACGGATTCTCGCGAGGCAGCAACACGCCAAGCAGAATACTGGACTCGCAATGGATACTGGTCGGCTATTTATGACGTGGCATCTGGTGAGGCTCTTCACGACTTCACACCAACAGGTAGTTTGCAATGACCGCCGTGGTGCGTTACTCGATAGCTCAAAAGTCTGGTGGATCGCATGAAGATGATGAGACACCGCTTTACAACTTATCGATTGAGCACGAAGACGAAACTAGCGAAACAATTTTCAGGGCAGTTAGTTTTTTATCAGCGTCTGTAATGGCTCGTAATCACGCAAAATATAGCGGGTACAGCAAGTACCTTCTAAACGGTAGCGTTTGTACCGTATAGCAGTTTCAAAACCCAAGCGGGACACTATCCCGCAAGGGCATGGTGTCCCTTTTTTTAGTACCTCAAAAAGGAGATCCACCATGTTCCAAGCACTACAACCCTTGTTGTCCACCGTAGCGAGTTTGACCGTCTCGATGGTCGAAAATGCAGATGGCACTATCACGCTGACAGTCATTCCTAACGGGGTGAAAAAAGGCGGCAATCTTGATAGTCAGATGCAACTCGTAGGCACTGCCGCTGAGCTTGATGAGGGGTTCGCCGCTCACTTGATCAGCTACACGGCCAAACGTCAAACCTTGGCAGATCAACTGGCCGCTACCGAAGCTATTTTGGAAGCGCAACAGAAGGAAGCTGCTGACAAAGCGAAGAAGTCGATCGCAAAGCCAGCAAAAAAATCATCAGCTTCTACCGCTGAAAGTTCAGAGGATCCGGAAGATGATGAAGCTGGCGGCGATGACGATCTCGGCACAAGCAGCACTGCGCCGTCTTCAGCAGAACCTTCATCAACAGCTACCACACCTGCGGCCGGAACACCGGCTTCGGACTTGTGGGGTTAAGGGGAGGATGACGAAATGGCTATCCAAACCACAATACTGAAGCGCACCTTTGCATACAGCGGCTTGACCCTTCCTGATCCTGGGAACGGTTTATCGCTGGAAGAAGTCCGCGATGTCTACGCAGCCACCTACCCTGAACTGATCTCTGCCTCCATCGAGGGACCAGAAAAGAAGGGGGATAACTTGGTCTACACGTTCAAAAAGGGCGTGGGGACGAAGGGCTGATCATGGGGGCATCTCTGAAGGCAAGGCTCAAAGCCTTATCCAAGGATGCTTCCTCAACCAATCAGACAGGGCTAGTGATAGCCCCGTTTGAATCCAAAGAGGAGCAATCATGCGTAACAGCACTGGTTCAACTCGTGCGTTCGTCAAAGAGTGCACAGAAGGAAGACCTGTTGCTGCCTCCTTCGGGAGCGCTGCCGCTGGTTTTCTGACGCTACCTTTCATTTCTCAACACGTGCCAGCTACATCGGTAATTGATGAGGATGACAGGAAGTGGTTGCAGACCGCCAAGCTGTGCGCTGAATTGGTTGAGGATGACGAACTCGTTATCCATGACAAGACATCGGCGCGCGACATCATCGGTCAATCACTATCTGTGTGGGCTTCAAAACACTGCGCAGATATACAAGTGCTGGATAAATTCGAGCTTGTCGCAAGTCTGGAACGAGATGCTTTCGGTCTGGATTACGAAGGCGAGCCAGAAAAGGAATGCCTGTACATCGGGCTTCAATCCCAGCAAACAACGCCATACATCAACGTCAAAGCGAAAG
>JAGVFD010000215.1 GCA_020057805.1 Sideroxydans sp.
CGGTATTCGAATTTATCCACAGCCTTCATCAAGCCGATGTTGCCTTCTTGGATGAGGTCAAGGAACTGCAAGCCACGGTTGGTATATTTTTTGGCGATGGAGATGACGAGACGCAAGTTGGCCTCGATCATGTCGCGCTTGGCACGGCGTGCTTTCGCTTCGCCGTTGGTCATTTGTTTGTTGATGTCTTTCAGGTCGAGAATGGGGATGCCCACGCGTTGTTGCAGCGCGATCATTTTCTTTTGCTGCTCAACAATGGCGTGATGGTGACGCACCAACGAATCGCTGTAAGGCTTTTTCGCGCCAATCTCTTGTTTCACCCAATCCAAATTTTGTTCGTTGGGGGGAAACACTTTGATGAAATGCGGACGCGGCATGTGCGATTTTGTCACGCAAAATTCTTGAATAGAGCGCTCGCATCCACGCACTTCTTCCACTAACCCGCGCATGGTGTCGCACAAGGCGTCCACTTGCTTGGCGGCAAAGCGTAATTGCATTAATTCGTCTGAAATTTGCTCTTGCAGCTTGTCGTATTGTTTGCTGCGGTAGCCATATTTCTCATATGACTTACCCAGCTTGGCAAACAAATCGCCAATGATGTCAAAGCGCGCGAGGGCGTCTACCTTCAGTTGCGCCAAATTAGCAGCAGCAGCAGCAGCGGTTGCCGCCTCATCTTCCTCTTCTTCCTCTGCGGCTTCGACTTCCTCTTCTTCCTCTTCGTCGTCCTCTTCTTCCACTTGCGCTTCGACTTCAGGTTCTACAAAGCCATCAATCACTTCATCAATTTTGAGTTGATCGGCGCGCACTTTTTCCGCCAGCATCAAGATTTCGGCGATGGTCGCAGGACAGGCAGAGATGGCCATAATCATGTGTTTCAGGCCGTCTTCGATGCGCTTGGCGATTTCGATTTCGTCCTGACGGGTGAGCAAATTCACCACGCCCATTTCGCGCATATACATACGCACGGGGTCGGTGGTGCGGCCAAATTCTGATTCCACGGTAGAAATGGCGGCTTCCGCTTCCGCTGCGGCATCTTCATCCGCCACAGGAGGAGCCACTTCTGTCATACCCAACGATTCGGTATCCGGTGCCACATCGCATACCGTGATGCCCATATCGTTAATCATGCTCACGACACCTTCCACTTGCTCAACTTCAAGCATTTCTGGCAGATGGTCGTTAATTTCGGCGTAGGTCAAATAACCACGTTCCTTACCCAGCAAGATCAGCGCTTTCAAGCGCGTGCGACGCGCTTCAATGTCTTGTGCCGGATCGGTCATAGCAACCACAGCGGCAGCGGCAGCCGCTTTGTCTTTCGCCGTTTGTTTGACCGCAGGTTTAGCCACGGGCAACACTTCCTTTACGAGGGCGGCTTTAGTAGCAGGAGTGGTTTTAGTTTGTTTCGGAGTCGCCATGATGTGGATTTCCAAAGTTTATTCGTACTTGATAACAATGAGCGGCTCCGTGTTAAGGCCGCCAAAAAGGTCGCGGATTATACCCGATTCTTAAAACATTTCCGAGGCTTAGCTTCCGCCCTCGCCCAGCCAACCCGCGTAAATCTCATGCCAAATTCCGTCAATTTTAGGCAGAGACAGCTTTCAATTGATTTTTTTCTGCTTGCAAACTTGCACGTAATTCACGTTCCACAGGACTCATGCTCAAGCCCTTTTCAAGCAGCGCGGACATTTCCGCTTCGATGGCATCTAAACGCAATTTTTTAAGCACACCCGCGAACTCGGCACGCACATCAAAGTTGCTTGGCCACTGCATGATGTCGCCTTGCGCCGCCACAAAAACCGATTCGTGTACCGTATCTTGAAAATGCTGAATTAAAGCGGCGGTGCTGGTTTCATCTGCCGACTCACGCAGCCAATCTACCAGCGCAACAATCGCTGCGCTTTCTGCACCCTCCCCTTGCCAATCACGCGGAAGTTCACGTGCCAAATCAGGTTGCATGACTAGACACCGCAACAGCGTACGCACACCGGAAGCGGGATTGCGTTTTAATTTTTGTGGCACGGCACGTGGCGCAGCCGCAATAGGCTTCACCGACCACAGCGCTTCCAACTCGGCTTGCGTCACCCCTACCAGCGCAGCAATTTCTTTGCGCAACAACAAGGCGGTGGTCGGTGCGGTGATGGCGGTGAGCAGCGGTTGCGCATTTTTTAGCAAGGCGCTGCGTCCTTCCTGTGTGCGTAAATCCACTTGCGAAGTGAGCTCGCGTAACAGGTAGCCAGACAGCGGCAATGCGTTTTCCACTTCTCGCTCAAATGCATCGTGACCATATTCGCGGATGTAGGTATCGGGGTCGTGCTCTTCGGGCAAAAATAAAAAACACAGCCGCTTGCCGTCTTGCAGATGCGGCAGCGCATTTTCTAACGCGCGCCACGCAGCTTTTTGACCAGGTTTATCACCATCAAAACAAAACACAATTTGCTCGCACAAGCGCAGTAGTTTTTGCACGTGGAATGACGTAGTCGCGGTGCCCAAGGTGGCGACGGCGTATTCCACCCCGCTCTGCGCCAAGGCCACCACGTCCATATAGCCCTCGACCACGATGACGCGTTGCTGTGCCCGAATCGCTTTCTGCGCTTGGTACAGGCCGTAGAGTTCGTGGCCTTTTTCGAACAACGTGGTCTCGGGAGAATTCAAGTATTTCGGTTCGCCCTTGTCCAATACACGTCCACCAAAACCAATAATCTGCCCACGTACATTGACGATGGGGAACATGACTCGATCGCGAAAACGGTCGTAGCGTTTGCCTTCATTCTCAATCACCAAGCCGGTTTCAACCAGACTCGTGTCTTGATAATTTGGCACAGCCGCTTTTAGATTTTGCCAATCATCTGGCGAATAACCAATGCCGAAACGCGCAGCGACTTCGCCGCTCAAGCCACGTTTCTTCAAGTATTCGATGGCGCGCGGCGTGACCTTGAGTTGCTCGCGGTAGTAACGCGTGGCGGACTGCATAAGATCGTAAAGATCGGGGGCGACTTTGTGCTGGGGAATGTTGGAGGCTTCTTGCGGTACGGCGAGGCCGATACCTTTCGCAAGGTCTTCGATAGCTTCAACGAAGCCCATGCCTGTATGCTCCATGACGAAGCCAATGGCCGTTCCATGCGCGCCGCAACCGAAGCAGTGATAAAACTGTTTGGACTGACTGACGGTGAACGACGGGGATTTTTCAGTGTGGAACGGACAGCAGGCGACAAAGTTAGTACCGGCTTTTTTGAGCGTAACGTAACGCTCGATGACATCCACGATGTCGAGGCGATTGAGCAAATCCTGAATGAAACTTTTTGGAATCACTCCGCGCCCTCCGCTTCATTGAGAAGACTACTTAGAATTCCCGCTAGGCGGGAATGACGTTCATCACTTCGTTAGTTGAGCTTTGATGAGGCCGGATACCTTGCCCATATCAGCACGACCCGCCAACTTGGCTTTCACCACACCCATCACTTTGCCCATATCTTGCGGGCCTGCTGCGCCTGTCGCGGCAATCGCTTCTGCGATGGCGGCAACCACTTCGGCTTCGCCCAATTGCTGCGGCATGTAACCTTGCAAAACAGAGACTTCGAACTCTTCAACATCAACCAAGTCTTGACGATTGGCTGTCTTGTATTGGCTGATGGAGTCGCGGCGTTGCTTCAACATCTTTTCGATGATGCTCACCACGTCAGCATCGGTCAGTTCGATGCGTTCATCGACTTCGCGCTGCTTCATGGCTGAAAGCAAAAGACGAATCGCCCCGAGACGGGCCGTTTCCTTGGCACGCATCGCGGCTTTCATGTCTTCAGTGATTTGGGCTTTTAGACTCACAATATCCCTCACTACAAAAGCAAACGCCGCAACCACTCAGGATTGCGGCGTTGCCAATGAATCAGAATTAGTAAAGCTTAGGTGGCAGTGTTTGGCTGCGCAGACGCTTGTAGTGACGCTTAACCGCAGCAGCCAGCTTGCGCTTGCGTTCTGCAGTGGGCTTTTCGTAGAACTCGCGCGCGCGCAAGTCAGTCAACAAGCCAGTTTTTTCTACGGAGCGCTTGAAGCGACGCATTGCAACTTCAAATGGCTCATTCTCTTTTACGCGTACTGTTGTCATGAACAAACTACCTTC
>JAGVFD010000107.1 GCA_020057805.1 Sideroxydans sp.
ATGGAGGCGGTCACTGTGATCATAGGCAAATCAATATCGGGGAATAGCTGAATCTTCATGGCTTTGAAAGCCATGATGCCCATCAGCGTGAGTAAGGCGAATCCTAATATCGCAGGGATGGGATTCTTAATTGACCATGACGAGACGTTCATTTAGCTTTAGCTCCACGCAGTGGGACGTTTGCTCCCTCGCCCGCTTGCGGGAGAGGGTTGGGGAGAGGGGATGCCACCACCTGCACAACATCACCTTCAGTCAAGAAAGCGCCGCCACTTTCCACCACCACCTCATCCGCTTTCAAGCCTTGCTTAATTTCGATGCGGTCGCCCACACGCTGTCCGATTACCACTTCATGTTCATTCACTCGATTATCCGTACCCACATGCAATACATAAGTTTTAGCGCCACGTTGCATCACGGCCGATTGCGGTAAAGAGGCCAAACGTTTCTTGCCACTGCTGATATCGAATGAACCGCGCGCATACGCACCCGCAATCACCCCTTGGCTATTAGGCAAACTGACCAGTGCATAGCCATAGCGCGTTTGCGCATTCACGGAAGGTGAGATTGCGCGGATCGTGCCTTTGATCACGCGACCTTCGCCCACTACCACCTCAGCGCTCATACCTTTACGCAGCAACATCAATTCTTCCGCCGTCAGGTCGGCTTTCCATTCCAAACGACCTTTGCGAATCAAACGGAACAGTTCCGCACCGGGTTGCAGCATCGAACCCACATTCGCATTCGTCGCAGAAATGATGCCGGAATCAGGCGCAACAATGCGGCCTTGAGGCGCGTGTTCAGGGTCACTACTCAACGCACTCGCGAAGTTATCCAAGGTCACCAACACTTGCCCTTGTTGCACGTAATCGCCGATGCTCACCTTCACCTCGGCGATACGCAGCCCTGCAATTTGCGCGCTGATGATGGCTTCTTGCCACGGCATGATGCTACCGTTCGCCGCCAGCGAACGCCCCCATTTGTCATCACGCAAAGAGGTCGTGCGCACGGTCAATGCAGGGCGACTGGTCGCCGCCGCTACTGGCGCAGCAACAGGCTCGACTGCCACACTACTTGGCTTGGAGCATCCCGCCACCCCTGCCGCGATTGCCACAACCGCAATCATTCCGCCACCCACCATCCATTTTTTGTTGTTCATCTTCGTCATCGCTTTCATGTGTTGATTACGTCTGTTCACTAAATCACTATAAATTCATACTCCGTCATGCTGGCGCAGGCCGGTATGACGCCCTAATGGGTTTTCGGGATTACCGTTATTTCTTCACCACCCGCCGCACGCGCTCTGCCTCAATCAGCGCCGTGGCATACGCCACCAAGCGGCCCACCATCGTTTCTCTGGCTTTTTTACCTTTCACCAATTGCGGAGCAAATTCCTCTACCGCCCCACGCCCACCATGAAAATAGACCGTCGCCAAGCCTGCCAAACAAAAAGTCAGCCTATCCACTTCTATGTCGGGTTTTTTCAAATTAAATTCTCGACACAAAAACGCTTGCATCTGTTGATGGTTAGGCTGAAACGACTTGGTCAGCGCATCGCCCAACACACCACTCGGCTCGGCTTCTTCGCGCGAATGCATTTGCAAAAGGACACGCACGATATTTCAAGCGCTTGAATCAAGCGACTTGCGTGTAGCTACTTTTATGTGGGAAGTGCATTCTCCCGATACGTTTCCAGCAACATCTCAACGAAGCGATTCGCTTGGGGTGACATGAATTTACCTTTACGCAATACCAATCCGTAGCCACGTTGCGGGAAGTATTGTTTCAAGGGAATAGAGACCAGTTTTTCGTTACCCGTTAGGCAGATGTCGGTGACGATGGAGATGCCCATGCCTAACTCAACGTATTTCTTAATGACTTCCCATCCGCCCGCTTCCAATGTCACTTTGAAAGCTAGGTTGTGTTGCTGGAACACGTACTTCACCACGCCCCATGTGGATAAATGACGTGGCGGTAAAATCAATCCGTACTGGCTGACGTCTTCTAGGGTTAGGTTTTTTTTCTTACTTAATGCATGTCCCACCGGCACAATTAGCACTGGGTCAAAGGTGACGAGAGATTGGTAAGTGATGTCGTCTGGCACATCCAACATTGAGCCTACCGCAAAGTCGATTTCATCCGACTTCAGCATCTTCAAGCCATCGCGCCCCGTCTCATTATGTAGACGCAGATGAATGCCTGGATAAGCCTTGGTAAAACGGCTCACCACCTCGGGCAAGATATAGAGAATGGTCGATTCGCCTGCGCCGATGTTTAGCTCACCTGATTCCAAACGGCCATGCTGGGCTTCAAAGTTGGCATGTAGCCCATCCACCCCCTGCACCAGCGGTTCAGCCAAAGCATAGAGCGCATCCCCATCCGGCGTGAGGCGCATAGTGGGGCCGCGACGCTCAAACAGCGTCGTCTTTAATTCTCGCTCAAGTGCTTGAATTTGCAAGGTAACGGAGGGTTGGCTTAAGAATAGCTTTTGCGCCGCAAGCGTAATGCTACCGCTGCGCACCACCTGACAAAACGCGCGTATTTGCTTGAGGCGGTTATTTTTGTAATAGGCCTGCTTGTCTGCTGACATCTTTTGC
>JAGVFD010000221.1 GCA_020057805.1 Sideroxydans sp.
GTCACGGTGTTGCCCGCGCGCACGCAACTCAATGTTAATTTCGCTTCAGCCGAAGTGTTGGTGGCGGTAGTGGACGGTTTATCTTTGCAACAAGCGCGGCAATTGGTTTCGCGCCGTAAGGAGCAGCCGTTTAAGAAAGTGGATGAATTTTACGAGCAGCTACCTAAAGGGGTGGGTGACTCAAGTCGAGGGGAAATGACCGTGAGCAGTGAATTTTTTTTAGTCGATGGACATGCAACCTTGGCGCAAGGTGAATTTGTTGCGCAGGCCTTGTTGCAACGCTCAACGATGTGGTCAACCGTGGTAAGGCAGAGCGTGCAATGAGCCAGTTACGAATTTATTTTGCACAAGATTGGCAGGACGCGTCGTCTGTTTGCACTTGGGCTTTGTTGGATGATGCGCGTGCCATTTTGCAATCGGGCAGTGATGCATTGGCGAATATGCCGAAAGCAGATGAATGCATTGCGGTGGTAGATGCGGCACAGGTGTTGTGTGTGGCGCGTCTTCTGCCAAAAATAAAAGCCAGTCAGTTGGAAACGGCGTTGCCCTTGGCATTGGAAGAAATGATGCTGGGCGAGGCAAGTGAGCAACATGTGGTGCCTGGCGCGCTGACGGCTGACGGCAAAACGGTGCTGTATGCCTTGGATAAAACCAAGCTGCGTCAATTTTTGTCTGCCTGTGCTGCCGCACAAATTCGCGTGCAACGCATGCTGCCCGAATTTTCATTGCTGCCCGTGCAAGTGGGAGAGTGGAGTTTGGCATGGGATGGGCAGCGCGGATGTTTGACGATGCCGCAGCATCAGGGCTTATATGTGGCAGGAGGTGATAGCCAGCAGGCGCCAGTAGCCTTAAGTTTGCAATGGCAGGCCGCACAAGGTGCGGTGCAAGCAGTGCGCCTATTTTCTAGCAGCAATCAAATTGCCCCCCCGCAATGGCAAGGAATTTCACTCACTCACGAACGCGAGCGCTTTGATTGGCGCAGCGCAGCACTGAACGCCAGCATGCCGAATTTGTTATGGGGAAAATTTGCGCCGCCGCTGCGCATTCAAGCATGGCTGCCTAAAATCAAACCACTGCTGTGGATTGTGGCATTGGTTCTAGGTATTGAGGCCGTTGGTTACAACCTGCAATGGATGACGCTCGCACATGAGAAGACGCAGATTAAACAATCTATGACACGCGTGTTTCAAGAAACATTTGGTAGTGAAGTGGAAGTGGTGGATGCGCCTTTGCAGATGCAGCGCAGCTTGGCGCGTGCGCGCCATGCCGCAGGGGTGGCGGATGATGCTGACTTTTTGACATTGCTAGATAGAGTGTCGGAAGAGCTAATCCAAGGTGCCGCCAGCAAGGTGAACGGTTTGCGCTACGCCGATGGACAGTTAGACGTGGAGGTGAAACTTGCCGACCGCGCCAACCTTGCTGCCTTGCAACAGCGGTTGTCTGAACAAGGATTGCATGTGACCATCAGCGATGTGAATGACAGCGGCAGCGAAATCAGCGCGCATTTGCGCATCGCGAGTGGGGGAGGGCGATGAATATGAAGACCCAATTGCACAGCCGTTGGGCGGCCTTAAGTGCGAGTGAACAACGCATGTTGACGTGGGGCGCAGCCATTGTGCTGCCCGTGTTGTTTTACTTATTGCTATGGCAGCCCGCGCACAGTGCGGTGGATAAGTTGCAACGCAGCGTGCCGCAACAGCGTGCTGCTTTGGTGCAACTGCAAGCGCAGGCCATTGAAGTACAAACCTTGCGTCAAGGTGCACATCCTGCTGTGGTCGAAGGGGATGCCTTGCGCCAATTAGTGAATGTTGCTAGCGCAGCCGCAGGCTGGATTGCACCCCGTGTGACGGTGGAACTGGCCGAAAAAAATGAAGTTCGCATCAACGCCGACAGTGTGGAGTTTGCACGCTGGGTTAAATTTCTGCACGAGCTAGAAGCTACGCATCATCTGCGTGCCAGTTCACTCACAGTGAGCGCATTACCCACAGTCGGCTTGGTGAAAGTGAATGCTGTATTAAGCAATGGGGCTGCTAACTAATGCCCTCGCGCAAGCTGCAATTCTTACTTTTTCTTGGAATTTTTGTGGGCGTGCTATGCGTGTGGGCACCGGCAGCGGTGTTGACTGGGCTATTGGAAAGGACCACCGCAGGTCGCCTTACCTTGGCAAAAACACAAGGCACGTTATGGCGAGGCGAGGGTATTTTGCTATTGCGTAACGACAATCAATTTCTGCCTTTGGGACGCTACACCTGGCGTATTTTCCCTGCCCTAAATTTATCCAGTCTGAATGTATCAGTAACCTCGGGAAGTGAGGCGCAGCTCACACAGCTACACATTTATCCGTGGCGCAATGAGATTGAAATAGCTCCCGCCAATGCTGTGTTGCCCGCGCAATTGTTGGCGGTATTCGCGCCCCAACTCACCGCGTATCGCTTGAGTGGCGCACTCGTATTAGCCACGCCGCATTTCACTATCAAGCCTAATCATTTCGTTGGTGTGGTGACGCTCGATTGGCAGCAAGCCACGTCAGGACTTACCGACATTGCCCCTTTGGGCGATTACCGTATCACCTTAAATGGTGAAGGCGAGAAAATTAAAGTGTCGCTGGTGACACAATCTGGCAAATTAATTTTGACCGGCGCGGGCAGCATTCAACCAGGACACGCCCTCGAATTTGGTGGAACAGCCAAAGCTGCACCCGCGCAACAAGAAGTGCTGTCCGAACTGCTACATCACATTGGTCCCGAATTAACGCCGGGCGAATTCACCTTCGCACTCTTGTCACAGTAAGCCCCCCAAATGAAACATTTGCATTGGATTATTTCCGACCTATTTTTACCCGCGCATGTCATGCCGCAAGTCAGTGCGGATTTGAAACTTCCCCATCTTGAAAAACTGTTGGCACGTAGCCAACGCAGCACTCACCCTGCACGTACCCAAGAAGAATTGTTATGTGCTGCGTTTGGCGTAAACGCCGTCGCTCCCCTGCGTGCGCAAGCGGATGGTCTGGTTGTGGCGCATGAATACTGGCTGTGTGCTGACCCCGTGCATCTTCAGTTGCAACAGTCGCAAGCCATTTTGCAAGCCAACGTGGTGTGCAGCGAGGTAGAGGCGGCCACTTTATGTGCCAGTTTGAATGCGCACTTTAATCAAGATGGTTTAACGTTTTTTGCACCGCATCCGCAACGCTGGTACGTGCACGTCGGGTCGCTTGGTGAAGTGGTGATGCATCCCATCAGCAGCGTGAGGCAACGTGATGTCAAAGCCTATTTGCCGCGAGGCGCAGATGCTTTGCGCTGGCAAAAGGTGATTAACGAAGTGCAGATGTTATTACATGGACACCCGGTTAATGTGGCGCGCGAATCCAAGGGGCAGTCGCCTATCAATAGCCTGTGGATATGGGGTGGGGGATTAGCCACTGCGCTACGCACGTGTTTGGATGCGGTGGGAGGCGATGAAAATTTGACTGCCGCTTTTGCTCAAGTGGCGCAATTACCTTGCGCTACTTCGTTGCCGCAGATACTGGTGGGAGGCGCGGAAAATGGCTTGTGGGTGAGCGCCGCGTTAAATGAGGCATGGCAAAGTGATGATCTCTATGCTTGGCGCGAACGCATTCAAACGCTGGAAAATAATCTGGCTCAAGCGGTTTGGAACGCTTTGTGTAAAGGGGAATTGCAGTCTTTGACGCTAGAAGTGATGAGCGAAAATTCGAGTCTGCAATTTAAGCTGACACGTGCTGCTTGTTACAAACTTTGGCGTCGTACACCGCCTTTAGGCCGCTATGCTGTGTAAAATTGTGACAAATGGAGGGGGCTAAAGCGATGAACTTTTTGAATGAGGCATTTAATTATTTCTGGGGCGGAGAAACTTTCCTCGTGCTAGCGATGATGCTCAGCATGTTTGTTTTGCTCTATCACTTTCGCCGCGAAGAGCGGGTGAGTTTAGTCAACACCCTTGGGTTTTATTTAGCCTGCCTAATGGGTTTGTTTGTCAGTGGCATGGTGTTCTCTTTAGGTTTTGAGCGCGGCGCGAATATCGTGCATGAGGTATTCATCATCGGCCTAGGGGTGGCTGTGCTGCGCATGCTGGGGCAGCTTGTATTCCGTTTGTTGCTGCCTGCAGTCAAGTTGACCCCTCCGCGCATCACTGAAGATATTTTCGTCATTGTTGGATACGTGGCTTGGTTTATGGTGCGCCTGCGTTATGCAGGGTTGGATTTAGGCAGCATTTTGGCAACGTCGGCGGTGATTACGGCGGTGATTGCGTTTGCCATGCAAGACACGCTCGGCAACATCTTGGGTGGGCTAGCCTTGCAGCTAGACAACTCGATTGAGGTGGGTGACTGGATTAAGGTGGACGATATTTCTGGCAAGGTGGTAGACATTCGCTGGCGTTCTACGTTGGTGGAAACCCGCAATTGGGAAACGGTGGTGTTTCCTAACTCGCAATTGATGAAAAATAAATTCTTGGTACTGGGACGGCGCACCGATGAACCTGTGATGTGGCGACGTTGGGTGTGGTTTAACGTGGGACTGGATGCGTCACCGTCAAAAGTGATAAGCGTGATTGAGACCGCTATTGTGGGGACTGAGATTGCCAATGTCGCTAAACATCCCGTGCCTAATTGCGTGTTGATGGATATGGATAATAAGGGCTATGCACGCTATGCCCTGCGTTACTGGCTCACTGATTTAGCGCCTGATGATCCTACTGATGGCGCGATTCGTTGGCACATTATGACGGCACTGCAACGTGCGGGATTGAAGTTGGCTTTGGAAGAAAAGAGCATTCACATCACCAAAGAAAACGAAAAATACGACGAGGCCGTGCATCAGCGTGAGGTGTTGTTACGCATCAAAACATTGCGTCGTGTCGAACTTTTTGCATCGTTGACCGAGGCTGAATTGAAGTCATTAGCTGAGCGTTTGCGCTACTCGCCCTTTTCACGTGGCAACATCATTACCCATCAAGGCGACGAGCGTTCGCACTGGTTGTACGTGATTATCAACGGCGATGCAGAAGTGTTCTTGACCACGCCAGATGGCAATCGACGTTCTATTAACACCTTAAGTAAAGGGAATTTTTTTGGCGAGATGGCTTTACTCACTGGTGCGCCCCGTCGCGCCTCGGTAATGGCTAAAACGGACGTGGAGTGCTATCGCCTCGACAAAGAATCTTTTGAAGAAGTTTTATTGGCGCGACCTTCTATTGCAGAAGAGGTGTCGCATATTCTCGCGCAGCGCACAGCTCAATTGGAAAGTGCGGTGCAGGACATTGGCACGGCTTCGCAACGAGATTTGACTCAAAGCCGTAGCGAGATTTTGAGCACGATCAAGCGGTTTTTCTCACTGAACATTTAGTTAAGGCGGCGGCATGTTGTATCATGCGGGCTGCCTTTGAACTTGCGAGACACAGAACATGAAAATTACATTTTTGGATTTTGAGCAACAAGTAGCTGACCTTGAAAACAAGATTGAGCAACTGCGTTTTGTACAAGACGACTCCGCACTGGATATTTCGGATGAGATTGAGAACCTGAAAAAGAAAAGCCAAGGCCTTACCAAAGACATCTACGCCAAACTCACCCCGTGGCAAATTTCTCAAGTATCACGTCATCCACAACGCCCTTACACCCTCGACTATATCGAGCATTTATTCACTGACTTTGAAGAGCTACATGGCGATCGCACTTTTGCCGACGATGCGGCAATCGTTGGTGGCTTGGCGCGTTTTAATGGTCAAAGCGTGATGGTGATTGGTCATCAAAAAGGCCGCGATACCAAAGAGCGTCAATATCGCAACTTTGGTATGCCACGCCCAGAAGGCTACCGTAAAGCGATGCGCTTGATGCGCTTGGCTGAAAAATTCGGCATTCCGATTATGACGTTCATTGATACGCCAGGTGCCTATCCTGGCGTTAATGCTGAAGAGCGTAACCAGTCAGAAGCGATTGGTCGCAATCTGTATGTGATGGCTGAATTACGCACCCCGATTATCTGTACCATCATTGGTGAAGGCGGTTCGGGCGGTGCATTGGCGGTGGCCGTGGGTGACGCGCTACTCATGTTGCAATACTCCACTTATTCCGTCATTTCGCCCGAAGGTTGTGCTTCCATTCTATGGAAAAGCGCCTCTAAAGCAGAAGAAGCTGCCGACACCTTGGCCATTACCGCGACGCGTTTGAAGACATTGGGACTGGTCGATAAAATTGTGAGTGAGCCCTTGGGTGGTGCGCATCGCGATTACGCTGCGACGATGTCTAGCGTTAAGAAAGCCTTAAGTGATGCGCTTAAACAGGCGCAAAGCAAGCCTACAGGCGATTTGTTGCAACAACGTTTTACGCGCTTGATGGGTTATGGCAAGTACAAGGAAATCGAACTTACTTGAGTCTGTAGCGGCACGCCTCGCGCCGCTCGTTCCCTCGCACAGCCGCATTCTATTGGGCTTGAGTGGGGGAGCAGATTCAGTTGTCTTACTGCATTTATTGCATCAACTCGCGCCACGTTTTCAGTGGCAACTTTCAGCCCTTCACGTTCATCACGGCATCAGCCCTAATGCAGATGCTTGGTCAATTTTTTGCATGAATTTGTGCGTTCGTTACGCCATCCCTTTACACATTGAGCATGTGGACATCAGCTCTTTGCGTGAAATTCATGGAGTCGAATCGGCTGCACGCCAGTTAAGGCAAGCAGCCTTTGCCAAGCAAGCCTGTGATGTGATTGCCCTCGCGCACCACGCGGACGATCAGAGTGAAACTTTGATGTTGCAATTGTTGCGCGGGGCGGGCGTGAAAGGACTGGCGGCAATGCCTGTCCTGAGTCTGTCGAAGCGGCCTTTCCAGAATTCATTAAAACCTTTGCAAGCGCCTCTAGCCGCTACATTGCGTCCCTTGCTCGATGTGCCGCGTGCGCGCTTGCTTGAATATGCCGCACAACAGGAATTGCAGTGGGTGGAAGATGAAAGCAATGCCGACGCGCACTACCCGCGCAACTTTTTGCGTCATCAAGTATTTCCTGTGTTGCAGCAAAAATTTCCGAATTATCGTGAGGTGTTAGCGCGTAGTGCGTCCCATTTAGCAGAAGCGAATCAACTATTGGACGAGTTGGCGCAGTTGGATGCGGGGACGGCACATGACGAGCAGTCGCTGGCGGTGGACGCCTTGCGCGTTTTGAGCCATGCACGGGCTAAAAATTTACTGCGCTATTTTCTGCACGCCCAAGGTGCACCGATGCCGCAGTTGGTGCAGATTGATGAAATGTTAAAGCAGTTGTGTGGCGCCAGCGGCGATGCTGCTGTATGCGTTTCGTTTGGTGATTGGCAGGTGCGTCGTTATCAGGGGCGCGCTTATGTGATGCGTGCTTTGCGTGAATTCGATGCGAATTTAAGTTTGCATTGGTCGGGAGAAAACGAATTTGCTTGGCCCGCACTGACCTCACGCGTGTGTTTTACACAGGCGACAGGCGAGGGTATTAGCCTCGATAAGCTGCAAGGTGAACCCATTACTTTGCGTCACCGCACAGGAGGCGAAACGTTGCGGCCACATTCTCGCAGTCCAAATCGTAGTTTGAAAAATGTACTGCAAGAGCATCTCGTTCCGCCTTGGCAGCGCGAACGCCTGCCCTTGCTGTATTGTGGAGAGGTATTGGTGTCCATCGTCGGTGTGGCTATTCATACAGATTTTCAAGCGCAGGTGGGACACTCAAGCCTGCTGGTGTCATTGGAATAATTGACATACTATCCGCCGTCAGTAAGTTGTCGTAACCGTGTTGCTCATTCACTCAAGGAGAGAAAAATGCATAA
>JAGVFD010000143.1 GCA_020057805.1 Sideroxydans sp.
AAGTGGGTGGGGTAGGTTGGTTGGTGTCAAAGTAAAAAGGCGACCGAGAGGTCGCCTTTTTTACTCAGACTGCTTCTAACCCTGAAGAGACGGTCAGCAGGGGTGAATGCTAGGCATTGCTCTTGCCATCTTTGAGATTGCCTCTTAAGAACTTTCCAGAAGAACCACTCAATTCGCTTCGGTCAAAAAGCTTTGCCTGAAATTCGAAGTTACTGCTGATCCGGACGATAAGTAGTTGCTCAAAGTTACCCTGCCTCTTTACCAGAACGGAATCGTTTGTCTTTTCAGGGGAGATGGTCTTAACCTCAACTAGTTTGCCCTCAATGGTGCCGTCAGAGCCTGCTTTGTGAGTTCCGTGACGGCGGAGTCCGTACCTGATCTCTGCATAAATCTCTCCCAGCTCCCCCCAGATTTGTAAGTATCTTCCTGTGTTCTCAAAGTGACGAGCTGCGGAGTCAACCAAGTCGTAAAAAATCTCGGTATGCTCCAACATGCTAAATGGGAATCCATCCCTGCTTTTACATGGCTGATTATGTTCAATTGAATTGGAATCATATTTCGGTTGGTCTTCAAGCTCAGAGTTGATCCATTCTGTGCTTAAGTTTTCCCACTCCCAGGGTGCTGCGCCACTGCTGGCTGCATCGGCTATTTCATCTTGACTGTAACCACGTTCGCGCATCTCATGCAGAAATTCCCAGTCGCTCATTGCTTCTCCTTGCCGAAAATCGAAAAATTGGAGCCAGCATCACAATATGCTTTTGCATTCCACTACGACTGTTCAACTTCCAAGACTTGCGTGTTCCCTCTGGAGAAAATCTATGAAGGTCTCTTCTTGGCCGTTAGTAGACATAGATGTATCCAATCATTTTGGTCCAAACAACTCATCCAACGGATTCTTCCCCGCAGGCACACTTGCTGAAACTTTCTTAGCCGTGAATTCTTCTTCGATGTTGTCGCGATAGAAGCTCCACGCCGCACCGGAGCTGCTGAGTCTGCGCCACAGGTCTTCGCCCACGCCGCTGTATTGCACTGTGTCGCCCGTGTCGAGTTTGACTTGCAGGATGCGGGCTCTCGCGTCGTAGCCGATGGCGCGCAGCTTGCCGGAGTTGATGGGTTTCATTTCCATGGCGTTATTGTTTGTTGCCTGCTTCTCATTTCATTTTGCTGGCTCACACGAGATTCCACTGTGTGCCTCCAACCGTGCGTGCGGTAAGTTGTGCCTGTGGCGGATGTGCAAATGGGGTGGACTTTAGGTGAGGTGGTGGTGAGTGTCAATGATGCAATCGGGGTTTTGCGGGAATGATTGGTTGCTACACTTCGCGCGTCACACGGGGGAGTTTTGATACGTATTGCGATGCGATTTCTTCAGGGCGATCGGTAGTTGAAAGGGGAATATGAAAAAAGAATTTTGGTTGGAGCGTTGGGCGCGGTCGGAGATTGGCTTTCATCAGAATGAAATCAATCCGTACTTGTTGCGTTTCTGGAATGCGTTGTCGCATCCGGCGGGCAGCGAGGTGTTCGTGCCTTTATGCGGCAAGAGTCTGGATATGGTGTGGTTACGTCAGCAGGGATGCTTTGTGCTGGGGGTGGAGTTGAGCGCGCTCGCGGTTAAGGATTTTTTCCACGAGCAGGGGATGACAGCCGAGCGTGTGAGCGAGGGAAATTTCGATAATTACATCGCAGACGGTTATTGCCTTGCGTGCGGTGATTTTTTTGATTTGAGCAAGCAAGATGTGGCGCAGGTGAGCGCGGTGTATGACCGTGCTTCGTTGGTGGCGTTGCCACCTGAGATGCGAGAGCGTTACGCGCGTCATTTGGTGAGGATATTGCCGCCGGCAACGCAGATACTTTTGGTGACGTTTGATTACTCGCAAGCAGAGATGCAGGGGCCGCCGTTTGCTGTGTCGGTGAATGAGGTGGAGGCGCTTTACAGTCAATACGCCGAGGTGCGTTTGTTAGCGCAGGAGGATGTGTTGGAGCAGAACCCGCGCTTCAAACAGCGCGGCATGACGCGGATGCAGGAGAATGTTTTTTTGCTGACGTTGCGCTAGGGGGCGATAAATAGTTTGGTTGGTAGTGCTGGGGTTTGTGTCTCACCACCAGCCTACGGTGCGTTTCGCACCTCCAGACACGGTTCCAACCTTATTGAATATGCGTAGACGTTAGAAATTGTAGATGCCGATGTAGTGGGTGGTTTCTTCTTGTTCGTTCTTGATGGCGGTGATGGTGAGCCAGAAGGGGTGCAGGATGCGGCCTTCTTTGGTTTTGATGCGTATTTCGCCGCTCCATGAGCCGGTCTGAATTAGTTTTTTCCAGAGTTGTTCGTAGAATTTTTGGTCGTGCATTCCCGATTTGAAGATGCGCGGATTGCGCCCCACAATTTCTTCCATGTTGTAGCCTAGCTTGGATAAAAACTTTTGATTGGCGCGGATGATGTTGGCGTTGGCATCGGTGATGATGGAGGGGTCTTTGATTTCGAAGGCGACGGCGGCGATGCGTAAATCAACTTCGACTAACTTCCGTTCTTCAATGTTTTGAATGAGCGGGCGGAAGATGAGGTAGTAGAAAATGGGGAACAGCAGTAGGGAGAGTAGGGCGGCATCTAGTAAGACGCTGACGGTTTTAGTGGTGGGTGGTAGCCAGTGCATTAAATTCATCACGAAGGCTTCGATGACGAACACAGCGCCAATGAGTACGAGGAGTAATCGTTTAACGGACTGGGGATTTTCTTGATGATTTTTCTTGGATTGTGCGAGAGGGAGTTTTGACATGATGTGCCCGTTTCGTTTTAGCGTTCAACATTGACTGGCTCCGTGCTATCGCTGTGCTGTGGCGCTTGTGCGGCAGAGAGGCAAGTGAGGTGGACTGTAGGCGTGTAGGGTGGGCAGTGTCAATCTCCATGTAGGCACTTCTATAAATTTGTCATACCAGCGGGGGCCGGTATCCAGCCAATAAAACAGACAGTGCAGCGCACTGACAAAAAGCACTTTTAATAAATGCATTGGATACCGGCCTGCGCCGGTATGACGGAGCTTTGGATTTATAGAAGTGCCATGTGCTTTTCAGGGTTGAGATGATGAGTTGTGCTGTTAGACTTTGCATTATTTTAGTGGGGAGTGACTATGCAATCAGGTACGGAATCCGTTGCAGAATTCAAACGGCGAAAACGCACTTTTATGTTGCGTGGCATTTTGCCAGTGTGTGTGTTCGTCTTGTTGGGTTGCACGGTGATGGTGTGGGGCTTGCCAGACAATAAGCCTGTGGTATTGGCGGCAAATTTGTTTATTTTTATGGCGGGTGTTTGGTTTGTTATTTTGGCAAAACGTTACTACCGTTGCCCTGTGTGTGAGAAGGTGGTGGTGCCAACAAAAGATGACGGCACGCCGAGTGAGATTAGTTTTGGTATCGCGTATAAGCCCAAGGTGTGTCCTTATTGTGGCGCGGCCTTGAGTGAGCAGCGCGACTACTAATTTCAGCGAAATTGTCTAACGTGACTGTAGGGCGCTTCTATAAATCCACTGTAGGCGTTAGCCATGCAAAAGGCCGGGAACTCCCGGCCTTTTGCATAGCTTGTGGCGTTTAATTAGAAGTAAAAGTTTGCGCTTAAACCGTAGTTGTTAGTGCCGAAGAAACTACGCTTGCCCTGCACTGCGCCTAAATCAGCCGAGGTGTATCCCGCGCCAACGCTGCCTTCCAAGCTGAAGCGTTTGTTTAGGAAATATTCCGCGCCCGCTTCTGCTGCAAAGGCCACCGCAGAAACCGTGGTGGCACCGCCTACTGAGGTGTAATCAAATCGCCCACCGATGAAGGGTGAAAAATCCCCTGCTGAAAAGTATTTGCGGGCGCCGACTAGGAAAGCAATATCAGTGCTGCTGGTGGCGGCCGCAGGGGCGGGTGGTGTAACACTGTTATTGCCAAAACCAAACCCCATCAACAGCGCCATGTCAGCTTGCAACACGTACTTTCCCGTCATTAGAAAATTCGCATTTCCTTGCCCTAGGCCTGCACCGGGTGCTTGTGTACTCACGTTGAGACCGAATGTGCCCATGCTTAAATTATTGCCTGCCGCTAATACATTCCCAGAAGCCGTCGCAGCTAGTAATGCGGCCAGTACTAAATTGATTTTCTTCATTTTCAATTCTCCTTGGTTAAAATTTACATCTGGTTGCTCACTAAAATTCCATTCACTTTAATTGCCGAGAGACTTTACGCCCATATAGTGGGCGCTACAAGCCGCCCCTAAAGCCGATCCACATAGTTGATGGGTGCATGGTCGGCAAATCGGTCCGGCATTCTTCTAAATTTCTTGAGTAGTTTGGTGAGGATGGATTGGGGGATGTAGGGGGCGATGAGTCGGTGTTCGATGCCGACATGACGATAGCCTAAGATTTCTGGGGGCAGCGTACACACAATGTCTTTGTCATCGACGATACGGTGGATGATGTTGGACAGGGTGTCGAGTGAGTGGACGAAGTCAATGTCGCCTACGCGCGGTGAGCCAAAGGTATAGAGCGCAGTCGGGCGGTAACGTGTGGTGGCTAATGTGGCGAGTGCGCCGCCCAAGCTGTGACCCGTGAAATAGAGTGGCGCATCAATGTGCTGTAAGGAGGCTTTTATCTCTGGCCAGATGGAATCTAGTGCTTTGTTAAAGCCGAGATGTGTTTCAATTTTTCCATCAGGCA
>JAGVFD010000015.1 GCA_020057805.1 Sideroxydans sp.
CGCATTGACTATCGCAGGTAGCTGGGGTTACTGGCAACACAGCAGGACCTCTGATTACAGCGAAGTTGATCTGGCCATCCTCACCGATGAGCTTCCCATTCACATGTACGTTGACTAAGAATCCCATGCGCAACTCAATCAAATTATTGATTACCGCGATTGCACTCACGCTTCCACTCTCCGTCGCTGCCGCACCTTGGAGCACGCTGACCGCAGAGCAGCAAAATGTGCTATCCCCACTCTCTACAACTTGGGCGAGCTTGTCCGACAAAGAACAGCAAAGTTTTGTAGGCATCGCAAAAAACTACGACAAGCTTCCATCCGAGAAGCAGCATCGTTTGCATGAACAATTGGAAGCCTGGGGGAAATTAACGCCAGCGCAACGCGAAAGTGCGCGTGAAAAATTCACGGCGTTTAGTAAAGTGCCTCATGAAAAGCGCGAAGCCGTTAAACAGATGGTGCGCGAACAACAAGCCGCGCCAGTAGCTGAATAAAAACGCAAGGACGCCTCTAATAATTCAAAGTTCTAAGCAAGACAAGCCTGTCCTGAGCTTGCAGAAGGGGCACAAGCAAAAAATTGCGGCGCGGCATATGTTGGATATGTAAGGAGTAATTTTTCGTGAGCAAGTGCGTGGCTGTTTGTTGCCACTTCAGTGGCTTTATAGCCACGGCCTACCCATTGCGGGTACGCCGTATTGCGAAGAAAACGAAGTTTCAGTGAAGACTAACCTTTAGGTTATGTCATAACTAAATTTGGATTATTAGAGGTGTCCTCAACGTCGTTCGGCGCGCCACAGCAAGGTCAGCGCTAACGCCAAGAACAACCAGTTCATCGCCGTCGCGCTCATCAGTGAATTCCATTCATTAAGCGCGCCCAGGTTGGCAAACAGCCTGCCCGCAAAGTGGAATGTCAATCCCAACACCACCCCTACAAATATCTTGGTGCCCACGCCGCCTTCTCGCTTGTTGTACGACGAGAATGCGAGTGCCAGCACCATCATCACCAGCACGGCAATGGGATAGGCCAGCTTGCCCCACATGGCAATTTCATAACGCGCAGTTTGTTGATTGTTGTCTGAAAGATGTTGGGTGTATTGATACAAACTCATCGCTGTCATTTTTTCAGGCACGACTAACAACACTGTAAAAATAGCGGGGTTAAGTGAAGTGTGCCAAACCAACTCTTCTTGATTGTGAACACTCGCGCCATGCTCCGAAAACTTGGTTTGTTTAACATCTTTCAGTAGCCACTCTTTTTCTGCCTGATAAGTAGCAAGTTTCGCGGCAACAATGCCTTGCAAACGATAACGCTCATCAAACTGGTAGATACTGATTTCTTGTAACGTGGTGTCAGACATCACACTCTTCACATTGACAAAACTGCCTTCGTCCTTGGCCCACACCCCCGAGCGAAAATCACTCACATTCAACTGTAAGTTTTGTGCTTTAAGTTTAATTTTCAGCGCCCATTTTTCACTGGGCGGTGCCACGAACTCGCCCACCAATACACACAAAATCATCATCGGCACACCAATGCGCAGCAATGACAACACCAATGATTTTTGGGAGACCCCGGAAGCGCGATACACCGTTAATTCGGAATTTGCCGACATCTGCACCAGCGCCACAATCGTGCCAATCAGTACGGCGACAGGGAATAATTCGTAGACATGACTAGGGATGGTCAATGCCACAAACACCAGCATGTACATCAAGCTGTAATTGCCCGTACCCATTTCATTCAACTGATTAATTAAGTCGAATAGAGAAAACAGCATGAGCAATCCAAAAAACACGAGTGCCACACTGAAGTAAATTTCGCGCGCTAAATATCGTGTGAGTAAGTTCATCGTTTCCACCGCGCCCATGCGAAAACGGAACTACGGTGATAGAAAAGTACTGCCAACAACAAGGCCATGAATAAATGCAATGCCCAAAATCCGAGTAGCAAGCCAATGCGCTCTCGACTGACCCAAGAGTGGCTCAAATTGATGAGATTGTTATAAAACATAAACACCACAATAGCCGAAATAAAATTGAGTGAACGCCCCGCACGAGGATCAACAAAACTCAAAGGAATCGTCATCAGCGCCAGAATAATCGCGCTAACTGGAATGCCAATCCGCCACGCCAACTCGGCTTGATTAAATGAACTAGGATGCTGAATAAGGTACATCGTAGACAGCGCCTTCAAACTGGGTGTGGATTCGCGCAATTCCATCGGTTCGATACGCATGGAATAGCGTTCAAATTCGGCAATCTTGAAATCTGCCTGTCCGGGTATACCTTCGTAACGTGTGCCATTCAACATAACGAGAAAGCGATCGCCATTCTCTCGTGTTTCTTGAAACCCCTCTTTCGCCACCATCGTTCCCGTCACGCCATTTTGCACAGACTGCACAAAAATGTTGCCGACGCGACGTTTTTCCGCATCCACGTTTTCCATGAAAAAAATACGGTCATCTTGTTTCGATTCGCGGAACACCCCCGGCGTGGCAGAGGAAACATCATCACGACTACTCAAGCGGCGCTTAAATTCATCTGCCTGCGACAGCGCCCACGGCGTAACACCCAAACTAAAAATGGCAATCACGACACTCACAGCAAGTGCATAACCCATCACTGGACGTATCCAGCGCGTCAGTCCGATACCGGCAGAGAACCACACCACCATTTCGCTATCGCGATAGCAACGCGTCAGCGTCATCAAAATTGAAAGGAACAAACTAATCGACAAAATAATAGGCAAGCTGGTCACCGCACTAAAACCCAACATCACCGCCACGGCATCCACCGCCAAATAGCCGCTGACGGATTCACTGAGGAAGCGAATCAATTGGGTGAACACCACGATGCCAAACAGAATCGAAAAAACCAACAGCCCCGTCGACGCAAATTCTCGCATCAGCGTCCAATAGAAAAGTCCGCGTATAGAACGCGGGCAAACCTTCTTTGACTTTTGGTCTTGGGATTGCGGATAATCCGGCATCGAAGTTAAACGTTTGAGAAATTTAAGGAGTGACACGTGGAATTTAGCATAAAACAAGGCAATCCGGACTCGATGAAGAGTGGCTGTGTGGTGGTTGGCGTGTTTGATGGCGGCAAATTATCCAAAGCGGCACAAGTAATCGACAAGGCAACGAAGAATGCCTTGAGCGACCTTATCGCCCGTGGCGACATGACGGGCAAAGCTGCGACTACGCTGCTGCTGCATAAACTTTCCGGTGTCGTTGCTGAACGCGTGCTACTCGTTGGCCTAGGCAAAGCAAGTGCTTCCAACAGCAAGTCAACGCTGGATATTTTGAATGCCACCTTCAAAGCGCTAAACGCAACCCCCACCAAAGATGCCGCGCTATTTTTCAGCGACGAAGGCGTGGGAAAGAATGCGGAGTGGACCGTTAAGCAAGTTGTGCTGGTGGCTGCCGAACAAAGTTTCCGTGCGGATGGACTGAAGAGCGATCCCGCCAAACCCGCAACACTCAAACACATAGTTTTTGCCTCGCTCGACAAACCTGCTGCCGAACTCAAGACGACGCTAGAACAAACTGCGGCGATTGCCAACGGCATGGAATTAGCCAAAACCCTAGGCAACCTGCCCGGCAACATCTGCACCCCGACCTATCTCTCTGCACATGCACTGGCATTAGACAAAGCACACAAGAAAATAAAAACCATCGTACTCGAAGAGAAAGACATGCAGAAATTGGGTATGGGCTCTTTCCTTTCCGTCACTCGCGGTAGCGAACAACCGGCCAAACTCATCACCATGGAATACAACGGTGGCGATAAAAAGCAAAAGCCCATCGTGCTGGTTGGCAAAGGCGTGACATTCGATTCCGGCGGCATCTCGCTCAAACCGGGTGCCG
>JAGVFD010000194.1 GCA_020057805.1 Sideroxydans sp.
AATATGATGTTTTTTTGCCCAGCGAACACTTCATCCACTGCTTTACGCACATTAGGGTTGGGATGAACGGGATAGACGACTTGCACATCGGGACGCAATGCCAGCTGTTTCAAGGCACGACACACATTTTCCAACCCGCCTCCATGATTCTCGCGCCGATGTCCCGTCACCAAAATCAATCGTTTGCTAGCATCAATAAAGGGAAAGGCCGCAGCCAAGCGCGACTTTAAGCCAACATCTGTTTGGATACGTTCAACCATCAGCAACAACGCATCAATCACGGTATTGCCCGTGACATGAATTTTGTCAGCCGCAATCCCCTCATTCAACAAGTTGCGCCGCGAGATCTCAGTCGGGGCATAGTAAGCATGAGATATCAGATCAATCACACGGCGATTCATCTCTTCCGGCCAAGGATGTTGCATATCAAAGGTGCGCAAACCCGCCTCTACATGCCCCACGGCAATCTGCCGATAAAACGCCGCCATGCCTGCGGCCATTGCGGTGGTGGTATCACCATGCACCAACACGCAGTCAGGCTTATATTTTTCCAACACACGATCAATGCCCATCAACACATTGGCATTGAGTTCACTTAAACTTTGGCCTGCCTTCATTAAATTCAAATCTTCGTCTGCCTTGATAGCAAAAATATCCAAAACCTGATCCAGCATCTGTCGATGTTGTGCGGTCAAACATACAATGGTTTGCAGCCCCGCCTGCGCTTTTAAGCAATGCACCAACGGAGCCATTTTTATGGCTTCTGGACGCGTACCAATCACCACCAATATTTTTCGCATCGACGAACCTCCCGCTTTAGTACCAAAGTATTCCGCGCAAGCTCAACCCGCGCGCACGCGGCGCTTGTGTCAACTCAAAACGATATTGCATCGTCCAGTCAATCCAACTCGCGGGGGCTTGATACTTATCCTCTCGGAACCAATAACGAAAACTCACTCCTGGCCCAGTACCAAACGCTGCTTGCTGAGTAGCGCGATCGTCGTAATCTCCCGACACCACCCAATGCGGTGTTAGCGCCCATTTATCCTGCCCTAGCGCCCAGCTATGTCCGTAACGCACTTCCACACTTTGAATAAAACGCTGTGCATTCAAAAAATACGCACTATCGGTATAAACACTCCACGCCGACCAGTCACGCACCGTTGGATTCCAATCGCCCCCTGCCCCATCCGAATAAGCGACATGCAACAACCAATCATCGCTGGCCAAACTTCCAATACGGAACATGCGCTCAAGCACCACAATCGCCCCCAGACTGGGAATGGGCTTAAGGCGTGCGCCGACCGCGCCTTGAGCTGTCGCTGAACCAATTTTTCCGCCGGTTCCGTCATATAGGTTTTCATACAGCCGACCATAAACTTGGAACAGTCGATTGTTCTGATTCAGCCAACTCTCTGGCTGCCAATAGGTTTCCAATCCCCCCTGCACCACATTCACACTGGTCGCAGGACTGAAGCCTCCTATTTGATAGGCCACACTTGCCACGACTCCGTATTGACGGCGCATCATTTCGATCTCGCGGCGATAGTTATATGCCGTCGAAGGTTCCAAAGTGGGGGCGTTATCCAACGCCGCGCTGAACCACTTAATCGCGCGGGCCTTATCTGCGATGCGTTTTGCTGCATACGCCGCATCCGTATATTGCCCGGCGCTTCCTGTTTGCAATGCAAAGCCTTGATGAAATGCATCAACGGCCTGCGCATCTTTTTTTTCATTCAAAAAAACATAAGCTGCATTTAAGTTACCCAGCGACAAGGTGCTGCGCGCCATCGACAGTCGCGTTTGAATAACTGGGTCAACCTCATGCGCATAAGGCGCCAACACATCCATTGCAAGCTGTGCTTGCTGCAATTGCAATGCGCTGTCCGCGCAGGCAATCCGAGTATTGCGCGCTTGCTGATCATCCAGCCCAGGCTGATTGAGTGCGGATAAAAAATCATCCACAGCAGCCTGATACTGATGTTGTTTTTGTGCGAGGAAACCGCGCTGAACTTTAATTAGTGCCTTGCCTGGAAAATGCCGCGCCAACTCACTGATGAGTAATTGTGCTGCATGTTCATCCCCCCTACGCATCAGCACATCAAACTTCAATAAGCCCAGTTGCACGCTGTTCGGTTGAATACGTAAGGCCGCATCCACTGACTTTTCAGCTGCGTCCAAATCTCCGCGCGCAATATCCGCATAAGACTGTGCCGCATAGGTGTAGGCATCACCTGTCAACAACAGCTCATCCGCAACCGCGCATTGCGTCGTCAGACAGCAACACATCGCCAGCATGATTCGTGGCACCCATCCGCCTCTCATTACATCTCTCCTTGCATTTCGGCATTCATTTGACGTTGTCGCACCAAAGCCTCATCCAATTGCAACTGTGTAATTGCCCCTTGCACCACCAAATAGGCGCCGATTCGCCCATCTCGCTGCACATCATAATCAGCAAGCTGCTGCGCCATACTCATCAACGTCAACGCGCCCATTTCCAACAACACCTCTCCCAATAATTTGCCAGATGGGTGCGCAGATTGCTGACGAATACCTTCACCCGTGGCGTACCAATGCAAGGCTTCTGCCAATTCGCGTTCGCACACCACAAAACATGCAATTTTATCAGTCACTTGCGCTTTAACTTCGGCCAATACTTCATCAGGCAACGGGTCCGCAACCGCTAGATTCAGCGCGCCACCTTCCCCTTCGGCAAATGGAATGATGCGATATTGCGACACCAAATGGCGTGGCAAACGTCCGGCGAATTCACTTATCGCACTCAACTTCAAATGGGTACGTGGCAAGCCAGCTTGCTCTGCAATCGCATCTGCCAGTGTCTCTTCGTGAACCGCTCCTAATTCCAATAGCAAGGCACCCAATTTTTTGCCACTTGTCTTTTGCGCAGTCAGCGCCTGATCCAAGTGCTCCTGCTTGATTGCCTGCCACCCCAACAACAACTCGCCCAAACGCCCCCGCTGCTGTTTCAATTCATCCATTGAGGGATAAACATGCTGCGTCTTATCCCATGCGATGCGTTTCCCCGTCACAAAATAAATGAGAAATATTTTCCACGCACGACACACCGCAAAAAAATTAATGACATTGCTCACCGCCATGCGGGGAATAGACAATAATCCTTGCTCAAAGCCATTCAAATGAATCACAAAATATACGCGCTGCACAATGCGATTCATAAACAACCAAAAATTGATAATGAATATCTGAAACATCACCCCTTCTGGCTGCACAAACTCTGGATAACGAATAAAGTCATAGCCTGCCGCACGCAACGACCATAGCAGTAGCAAATTGATGATGATGAAATAAGCCAGTAATCCCACAAAAGAAGTGAAAATGCCTTTACGGTCGCGCAAATAAAGGTAGTTTGAAATGATGCCGCCTTGCCACCCCATCTGTTCCCATCCTTGAAATGCCACCCCCAAAATCCAGCGCGCACGTTGTCGATACGCTGCGGTAAAACCACTGGGGAAGTATTCTCGAGTCGCAATCAAACTTTCGATTTCGACAATTTTTTCTTTACGAGAGAAAAAGCTACGTCGCTTGGCTTTATATTTGACTGGAAACCGCACAAAGACTTGCTCTGTTCCAATTTTTTTCAACCGATGACTCATCTCATAGTCTTCAGTCAGCGTGTCGGTATTAAACGGCATGTTGTTATTCTGTCGCGCAAGTTCTTCAATCGCCCGACGTCCATAACAAGTTGCCACACCAGAACCGGGAACCAACCCCGTCATGCTTTCACGCACCACCATTTCTTTGCAGTGCCATTCGCTAAAGTCATCTAGATAAGTACCCGCAACAAATTCATGCCACTCGCGCTCCAAAGACAGCACAGGCAATTGAATAAGATCTTTTCTATCAATGAGGAGATTGAATAGATTCAGCTCCAGCGGATGAATGACATCCTCACAATCATGCATGATGATGCCTGCAAACTTCATCTGATGCCGCTCTTCGTACAGCCCAATAGACTGCACAATCCAATTCAAACAATCTGCCTTACAGGTAGGACCATCATTCAACACCGTGGCTCGTTGCACCATCAACGGGTAGCGGCGCGCCATACGATCTGCTTCACCCGTGGTTTCTGCGTCGTTCTGGTAAGTGCCAATGAAGATAACGAACTTCTTGTATTCCAATGTGCCAAGCGAGTTCTCCACCATCTTGGCGATGACGTCGTACTCTTTCCAAGCCGGCACCATGATGGCGAACCAGTGTTCTTTTTCTTGCTGCAAGTCTTCGATGGTAAGCCGTCGATACTTTGGCTTGACGAACGCCCAACGGTAAATTTCGCGCACCCAGTAATAGACGTCGATAAATAAGTCATCTAACGAGCTTCCCAAAATTGCTAGTGCAGTGAATGCGGCTAGAACATCCAACCCGTAAAGATAGTCTGCAAAGAAATAGTCGAACGACATAATCATTCACTAAGGTTGCGCTTGGTTTTTACGGCGGAAGTACCAACGAAATCCGAGCAACAATAAAACCGGTAGCGCAAGCAATCCAAGTATTACGAACCAAACTCGATAGTGCTGAAAAATTAGAATGGCACTGCGATTTTGCTCATCGAGTTCGTAATCATTATCTGGATCGTTCAGGTTGACGGCGAGTTTTATCCCTTGCGCATCAATCACCACCAAACTCCCTTCACCAAATTCCAACGCTTGGGCAGGTATAGGCAGCACTCCCGCCACCGCAGTAACGTACACACCAGGGTTGCCATGAGAGCTCACCAATTGCAAAACACCCAGCTCACCAAGCCCCGTACTATCAAACAGTTTATGGTCACGATCATTCAGTACCACCAATTTCCCATTTGCTGCTGTCACCAATTGCGAGGTCTCCGAGGGAATCGTTTCAAACGCAATGAAAGCACTTTCAGGTTTGAACTCCGCACCTTCCACCACGTTCAAGGTGAAGCCAGAAGCGTTCAAATTAAATCCTTGCAAAACCGAGCTAACCACAGACAAGGAGTGAACGGCATTGCTTAAATAGTGCTGTGGAATAGCCACTTCACCTTGCTTGGCAAGCAAGGGTTGCACCATGTAAAACTGTTCGATGCTGGGTGAGCGTCGAAAAGTAACAAAGCTAGAGGGAAGGAGTTGAACGGGCGCGCGTTGTTCCGCATTTCTACATGCCCCCTCACCCGTGCGACGGTTGATTTGAATCTTCAACACATTATTCGCTCGTATCGAATACAACGGCGCTTGTGCGGTTACACGCGTAATCTTTCCATCCGTATGCAGCGCCTCAACCATCAACAAATTGTCATTCAATAAAATTGATGCGATAGGTGATTGTCCATCCCCACTCGGTGCAGCCATCAAATTAAGCTCAAATGTATCTGGCCATTTCCCGTCAGGAAAATCAGTTAACCGCAGGGGGATTAACCATTCACCACTAGAAACGATGTCTCGCACAGGAATGTTTCGCGCAAAATGAAAGTCGCCATCATTTTTCTTTTCTAGCGGTAGGCTGGCCTCTATGCCCATCAACGGCGTATGTGAGAGTGATTGCCAGAGGGACGCAATGAATTCACTCGACTTGCCCTCTCCCACCAGCAATATCGGCTGCCCCGCCAATTGAGATGCGTATAGGTTTGCCTGACTGTCCGTTTTTTTGCTTAACCACTGCTCAGGACTGCCGATGCGCTGTTTCAAAGCATTGTTGAGTGGCGTATGACGCAATACCGTCATTAATTTTTGTTGTGTTTGATGCGCATCAATCGCCACTTGTGCCAAGCCATCGCGCGAAAGCAGATGAGCGATTAACCACGCCGACACATCATTCAAATTGGTTAGCTTAAATTCGCTATGCACTTTGACGGCAGAAACCAATTCAGAAGAAGCATTCGGCACCAAGGTCCAATCTATATTGTCATCAATACCCTTGGTGCTTACCCACTCCCCTATTTGTGGCACGGCTAAATACCGAGCTTGCATACCCCGTGCCGACAACCCCTGTCCGATACGCAGCGCAGTTTCATATTGAATTGGAGTCAGCTGCTTACTCGGCAATAAGATGGTGGGGTGGCGCGGTAAGCTGGTAACTATGGTGTCTATGTCACGCACCAACCCCGACTTGAATGTATAAACCAATCGTGTCGCTTTCGGATCAATCAGCAGATGGTCTTCTCGTCCTCGCATATCTTGGCACTCAATCGTCAGCGCCAACCCTAAATCAACAAAACCGCCCTTTGATTTAATATCTTTGAATGGGATGGTGAAGTGGATTCCTTCGCCGTTATCCGCTCCGCCTCTGGCAGAATCATCCAACCCTGCCATGCGCAGAAATGGGCTATCCGAGTTTTTGAATAATGAATGAGAGGCAACCGTGTCCCCATTGATGAGCGCCGCAATTGCTGCCCGCTCATCGAAGGGGTGAAAGTAGCGCGCTTGCACCTCAATGTAGGCATTTTCCAATTGCGTGGTAGGGGGGAGCGGAAGGTAAAAATGACGCTCTGTAGCGTGTCCATCCAGCACGATTTTTTCGGACAACCCCATATCGGCAAGCGCAACTACTCGGGTGGTGTTCGCAGCTTGAACGAGCGTTGGCAATATGCCAAACAAGGCCACACATAACAAAAAATATCGCATCACTTTCTCCTCTAAACGCCGTATAAACGCCTTTGCGCGCGGCATGAAAATCAATTTTACGCAATCGCAGTTTAGGGAAATGTGAATCAATGATTCGTTAGAAAAGCACCGGAAAAACCGCTCAAATTACTGGTTCATGTACGCCGATGCGAATCAATAAAATGCTGCGTGCCTCAAGCAGAGACGCTTATATATTTGCCAGTAGGCAGATTATCGAGCGACCACATGCCTATCGAATAGCGAATCAAGCGCAAGGTCGGTAAGCCCACGGCGGCGGTCATGCGCCGCACTTGGCGATTCTTGCCTTCGCGAATGGTGAGTTGTAGCCATGCGGTGGGAATGGACTGACGCAACCGCACGGGTGGGTCACGCAACCATAAATGGGCAGGCTCTGCCATCAGCGTTGCCTGCGCGGGTAAGGTGAGACCATCTTTGAGCATCACGCCTTTGCGTAGCGCGGCTAAAGCCTCGTCGTCAGGGATGCCTTCCACTTGCACCCAATAAGTCTTGGGCAGTTTGTGTTGCGGATCGGTAATGCGATGTTGCAGCTTGCCATCATCGGTGAGTAACAGCAGCCCTTCGCTATCCGTATCCAAGCGGCCTGCGGCATAAACGTGGGGAACAGGAATATAATCCGCCAGCGTCGGATGCAGTCCATCACGGCTAAATTGGCAGACCACGCCATAGGGTTTGTTGAACAACAGGACACGGCTCATTTCGTTTTCTTTATTCATTTTCGTTTTTAATTCAGGTACCTCACCATGACGACTCAAAAAATCATCTACACCCTGACTGATGAAGCTCCCGCACTCGCCACCTACTCGTTGCTTCCTATCGTGCAAGCCTTCACTCAGGCGGCAGGGGTCGCTGTAGAAACACGAGACATTTCACTAGCGGGACGCATTCTCGCAAATTTTCCAGAGAAACTGACTGCTTCGCAAAAAGTGGTCGACCAATTGAGCGAGTTAGGCGCACTGACCCTAAAGCCTGAAGCGAACATCATCAAGCTGCCCAACGTAAGCGCCTCCTTGCCACAATTGAAGACGGCCATTAAAGAGCTGCAAGCACAGGGCTTCAACGTGCCCAATTATCCAGACGAAGCCAATACAGAAGCCGACAAAATTCTCAAAGCTCGTTACAGCAAGCTTCTCGGTAGCGCGGTGAATCCGGTGTTGCGCGAAGGCAACTCTGACCGCCGTGCGGCCGCTTCAGTGAAACAGTTTGCACGCCAACATCCGCATCGTATGGGCAAGTGGGCAGCGGATTCCAAAACACGCGTGGCACACATGACGCACGGCGATTTTTACGGTAGCGAAAAATCGCTCACCATGACGGATGCGGTGAGCGCGCATATCGAGTTCGTCGCCAAGGATGGCAAGGTGACGGTGCTTAAAGATAAGTTGAATCTGAAGGCGGACGAGATTATCGACGCTGCCGTGATGAGCAAACGCGCGCTGCGTCAGTTTTACGCCGAGCAAATCGTCGCCGCAAAGAAAGAAGATGTGCTGCTATCGCTTCACCTCAAGGCCACCATGATGAAGGTGTCTGATCCACTCATGTTTGGTCACGCTGTTTCGGTATTTTTCAACGAGGCGTTCGACAAACACAGCGCGCTACTGAAAGAATTGAACGTGAATTTCAACAACGGTTTTGGTGATGTGGAAACCAAAGTGTTGGCCTTGCCCGAAGCCAGACGTGCCGCCCTCGTGGCTGATATCGCAGACTGTTTCCGCAAGCAGCCGCCGCTGGCCATGGTGAATTCGGACAAGGGTATCACCAACCTGCATGTACCTTCCGATGTGATTATTGATGCGTCTATGCCGCCTATGATTCGGGATGGCGGCAAGATGTGGGGCGCGGATGGTAAGGCGTATGACACGCTGGCGATGATTCCCGATCGTTGCTACGCCACGGTGTATGTCGCGGCGGTAGAAGACTGCAAAAAGAATGGCGCGCTCGACCCTGCCACGATGGGTTCAGTCCCCAACGTGGGCCTCATGGCACAACAAGCTGAAGAGTACGGCTCACACGACAAGACATTTGAAATGACGGGTGATGGCGTGGTGCGCATCGTGAACGCAGCAGGCCAAGTATTGCTCGAACAAGCCGTTGAGCAAGGCGACATTTTCCGCGCCTGCCAAGCGAAAGACGCCCCGATTCAAGATTGGGTCAAACTCGCCGTCACCCGCGCACGTCTGTCCAACACACCGGCTATTTTCTGGCTGGATAAAAACCGCGCCCATGATGCGCAAGTCATCGCCAAGGTTGAGAAATACCTGAAAAATCACGACACCAAAGGACTAGACATCAGCATCATGGAACCGTCCGCTGCCTGTCGTTTTTCATTGGCGCGCATCCGCCAAGGCCAAGACACCATCTCTGTCACTGGCAATGTGTTGCGTGATTACCTCACCGACTTATTCCCCATCTTGGAACTCAACACCAGCGCCAAGATGCTCTCCATCGTGCCACTAATGAATGGCGGCGGTATGTTTGAAACTGGCGCGGGCGG
>JAGVFD010000057.1 GCA_020057805.1 Sideroxydans sp.
GAGGTCAAACTCTATCGCATCGAGAAGTTTATAAGCTTGGGCGACGGTGGGCACTTCGGCAATTTTGACGACCCCAAATGCTTCGCGCAATAAGTTTGCCATCCATTGGCGTATCTCTCCAAAGTCTTCGACAAGCAGGATGTTGCTTACTTTTTTCATTTCAAGTGAGGGGTACGCATAAGGTGAGCTTGCAGTATTGTTTATTTTCTGCGGCTTCAACAATCCCCCATTTGTGGGATGCGCCCATTTCTGCGACACGTGTCTCGATATTGTGCAGCCCTCTACCAGGTGCCCAGTTAGAGGGCTCGGCAAGCTGTCCATCATGGTTGATACGCAGGCATAACTCTTTATCTATGAGCTCAACTTCCATGATGATCAGCTTGGGGTGAGCATGCTTGAGTGCATTTGCAATGGTTTCTCGCACGATGCGCCGCATATTGATATGTAGGTTTGAATTCAGCGTGAGCTCGGGCCACGGGGAAACAGACAGCCATTCAAAATTCACTTCAACACCATGCAGCTGTTCGCGGGATGCCGCTTCAATGTCGAGCATTACGTCGGCTAATGACATTTCCTCTGTGCCAATTCTGTCGATGACATCACGCAGGCCACGTAAGGCATTTCGAGCGGTGTTGCTAATTTCTGGTTCACGTGTTTGATGCATCAGGGTGAGCAGGCGTGCCGCAACATCGTCATGTAAATCGCGCAAGATACGCTGGCGTTCTTCTTGCACGCCGCGCTCGTGAAACATCGCAGCCTCTTGTGAGTTGCGCATAAGTTCCAAGAAGCGGTCGGCCAAATCAATATCGGTTGAAGTAAATAATCTTTTGCCTTTTTCACAGCAAAACACTTCGATTGTGTACAAACCATCAAGGCTCGGAATGTTTAAGATATTGGCATCTTCGCCAAAAGACGTTTGCCCTCGCGGCTTGGGCAGTTTGCTCAATTTTATGGGATTGAAAATGCGAGTGATCTGTTGATCCCATTGCATCTCGGCTGAAATGCCCTGTTGTTGCAGGCTGAATGTATCTGCCAACTGCGGTAATGATTTGTTGGATGCTTGATTGTTAGTGCCCGACAACAGCCTCCAAAACCATTGCCGTGTCAGTAAATAAAAAACACCCACCCCAATCGACAACACAATCGAGACGCTTTGAGTGACATGCAGAAAATAGATGAATAGCGCATCTGCAATCATGGCAATTAAGATGAACATGAGCCATTGCCATGCTCGCCACCACCATTGATCCATATCAAATTGGTGGTAACGGATATTGCCTATGACTAAACCAAGATAAAACAAAAACACAGAACCAAAAGTTAGAACATTTGAGGCAATGGGTGAGCCTGTCAAAATAACAGGGCCGTAAAATAAGACAACCGTAGAACCTAGGCTCACCAATATCGTCACCATCAGCCATTTTAGGGCTGCGCGTTCAGCTGGCATGACACGTGATTTTCGCCATTGCAAAATGGCGAAACCTACTACCAAGAGATACGCCATCAAAAAGTGGGCATAAAAAGCATGCACAGGCCAGCTAATTAGCTGCAAGGTTTCATTTGTCCACAGCGTTAAAACAATCCCTACATAGATTTTTGCAGCGGGTGCATTGCCGTATCGGTTTGGGTAGTACCAGAAGAACAGGCCTGCTGCGTAAGCAAAAATCATGATGCCCAGATGATTGATGGCCGCTAGATATAAGAAAAGCTGCGAGGGCAACACCAGTTCGCGGGAGGCATATATCGCACAGCTGTAGGCCCCCACCATAAATCCAATGCCCGAGATTGTTAGCACCCGAGTAACGGCATCTCGTGGCCGCATACTCCACGCACTCACGCCTAACAGTAACGATGTACCGCCAAAAAATAGTAGCCACCAAAAATCTGCCGATATTGCATAAATGGGAGGAAAGGTAACTGGGGTAAGCGTGACAGTTCGTCCATCGCTTAAGTTAGCCGTTACCGGGGGGGCGGTGATGACGTCAAATACATCTTGTTGATGTGCGAAAAATTTATTGTATTCAGCGTAGCTACTAAACCTATCGGGGTCTTCTGCTAGGGTGAATGTGGAGATTTCCACGTGCCCTTGAGATGACGTCAAAGCATCAATTACATCGCCAGAACGTAAATTTCCAGATATCAAGCTGTAGTCTTTAACCTCTAAAACACGTAGCCCAGCCCCTTCGTAATTCCGATCAAACTCAACTCCCAGCCACGGCTGACTCAATGCCAGCAAGGTAGTCAACAATGCGAAGCCGACCGATACAACTACGGCAGCTGTAATAACCGTAAGGGGTGCGACGGAATATAACCAACGGGGTTGCTTCATAGGGCGATAGTCATTGCAGAAAAATATGAATGCCTAAAATTTCAGGTGGCTATGGCGCAAAAATATATCACAGTTAAATACTGTTAATTGATTTTAGGCGAGGGAGCTATGTGCAGGGCGCTCCTATAAATTCGTCATACCGGCGCAGGCCCATAAGCGCTAACTTGTCTAGTTCCTCCCCCTTCAAGGGGAGGTTAGGTGGGGGATGGGGGCGGAATCTTTGGACATCTCCCCCCATCCCCACCCCAGCCCTCCCCCCTCGGGAGAGAGCTGCACCCGCAAGGGGTAGGCCGTGGTTGTACGGGGCTGAAGCCCCAACAACACACGCTCGGGTGAGGGAAGAGATTCAACGATGGAGAAACAATTTCGCCACCTTGGAATTTCCGATGTTTTACATGGACGCATTCAAACATTTCAATTAGCCGAACTGTTGAGTTGCACTTGCTCGGCCATCGTCACGCAGGCGTGCCACTTGGTATAGGGATTACATCGAAACACTAGTGCAGCGCGACGTGCGAGATATGGCACGTATCAGTTCGCTGGATGTGCTGCCATGGTTGCTTACATTGGCGGCGGGGCAGACAGCGAGGTTGCTCAATGTGGCCAATCTGGCATCGCCTTTTCAATTGAGCCACCCGACCATTCGCGATTATGTGACGCTACTGGCGCGCGTATTCTTCGAAGCCTATGGGATGGCATCTGATGGAATTTCTCATCGCCGACACATTCACCGATAGCCTCACCCAACTTAGCGGTGACGAGCAATAATCCGTTGCCTAACTCTTTAGGTCGATGGTGAGCCGGCTGGTTGTCGGCCGAAGCGGACAGTGGTGAGAACTCCTAACAACTTCCGCGATGCGGTCATTGCAGTCATCCAGAAAATTCAAATTTCGATAAACTGACTGTCGAAAATCAGCATTAATAGCATTCACGATTTAGTTAGCTTTGGATTTTTTACAGCATTTTTATGTACGCGCTGGAATAATCCAGCCGCATGAAATCCACACCACCTAGCACAACCGAACGCATCGCACGCACATTGAGCCGGTCGCACACTCGATCTGTACGCATGACTTGGGTCGTTGCGGCTTGCGGTCTGGTCACCTTGCTGGTGTGGCCGCTACGGGATGTACTCGACCCCGCCAATATCGCCATGTTGTATCTACTCGCCGTCGCTTTCGTCGCGATGCGGGCAGGCAAACAAGCGGCCATCATTTCAGCCTTGCTCAGTACAGGACTGCTTGATTTTTTCTTCATCCATCCCCGTCTGTCTTTTTCGGTCGGTGATGTGCAATATGTGGTCACGCTAGCCGTCATGCTGGTGGTCGCCCTTATCGTCGCCAACCTGACCATCAGCCTGCAACGCCAGACCGTCGCCGCCATCGAGCGAGAACGGCAATCTCAAGCCTTGTATCAACTCGCCAGCCGCTTGGCAGGTACGACATCGCTGGTGCAAGTGGCAATGGCAACACGTGACTTCCTGTATCAATCGCAAGACTGCCGAAGCATGTTGTTGATGCGCCACAACGATGTGTTGCATCCGGTAGAAGCAGAACACTCGCTCGATTCCGAACTGCAATCAGCCGCCGCCACTACCGCCATGCAGATGGCGCAGACGCGGCACATGCGTGAGTCTGAATGCCATTGGTTGTTCCTGCCCTTGTCTGGATCAACCTACGTTCGAGGCGTACTTGCCATCGATCTCGGTGCCATGTCGCCGAGCGATGTCGATGCACAACAAGCCTTGTACGAAGCCATCGCCTCGCTAGTCGCTATCTCGGTGGAGCGCTTGCATTTCGTCGAAGTGGCGCAACGCACCCAATTGCAGATGACAGATGAACGTCTGCGCAGCAGCATCCTCTCTGCGCTGTCGCACGACATACGCACGCCGCTCACTGTGCTTTACGGGATGAGTGAGGCGCTGGCGCAGCAGTCGCTACCGCAAGACATGCGCGATACGGTTGAAGCCATGCGCGAGCAGACCCTGCGCTTGAACAGCATGGTTTCCAACCTGCTCGATATGGC
>JAGVFD010000160.1 GCA_020057805.1 Sideroxydans sp.
ATTTTGAAACACATCAACACGCCCGACACTAAAATATGGACAGCGGAAGACCCGGTTGAAATTACCCAAAAAGGTCTGCGCCAAGTGCAGATTAACAAGAAGGCAGGCTTGGATTTTGCCACCATCATGCGCGCCTTCCTGCGTGCCGATCCTGATGTGATTATGGTGGGTGAAATGCGTGACAAGGAAACCGTGTCGACGGGTATTGAGGCCTCATTAACGGGGCACTTGGTGTTCGCCACTTTGCACACCAACAGCGCGCCAGAATCCATTATTCGTTTGCTAGACATGGGCATGGATCCATTCAACTTTTCAGATGCCTTGCTGGGTATCTTGGCGCAACGCTTGGCTAAACGTCTGTGTAAAGACTGCAAAAAGCCGCATGCCGCAACACAGGATGAAATCAAATCCTTATTGAGCGAATATGCGACTGAACTGATGCCTACTGAGACTTGGAAAAAAGACCCGAACACTGCCTACAAAAATTTGTACGCCGAGTGGGTCAGATTATTTGGTGATGACAAAGGTCAAATCACCCTCTATGAAAAAGTCGGCTGTGAAAAATGTTCCGGCACAGGCTATCGTGGACGCGTTGGTCTGCACGAATTGTTGATTGGTACGGATGTCGTGAAGAAGGCGATTCAAGAGCATGCGCGTGTCGCGGAGCTATTTTCCATCGCTTTGGAAGAAGGTATGCGCACACTGAAACAAGACGGCATCGAAAAAGTGCTGAACGGCACGACCGATATTCATCAAGTAAGAGCCGTGTGTATCAAGTAATAAATAGATATGGATACCCAAAAAGTACAGTCCTATATGGCCCAAGAGCAAACTCAACGCGTCATGTTAGAGAGTTTGCTGAATCGCTTGGGTGAGCTGAATGCCATTGGCGCTTCACTTTCCAGCGAACGCGACATCAATCGCTTGCTGGAAAGTATTTTAGAGGCCGCTAAAAAAATTACCCATGCGGATGCGGGTACCTTGTATTTGGCCGATGCCACAGGGCAAATGCTCACCTTCGAGATTTTGCATAACGACTCACTCAACATTCGCATGGGCGGCACCTCGGGCGAGCCCACTACCTTCTTCCCCATTCACCTCTACATGGACGGAAAACCGAATCACGCCATGGTGGTGAGTCATGCCGCCTTGAGTGGTGAGACCGTGAACATTCCAGATGCCTATGTGGCGGAAGGATTCGATTTTTCTGGCACAAAAAACTTTGATAGCAAAACAGGTTACCGCTCACGCTCATTTTTGGCCGTACCCATGCGCAACCATGAGCACGAGATTATTGGCGTACTGCAACTCATCAATGCGCAAGATCGCGTAAGCGGCAACGTGCAACAATTTTCTAAAGATGATCAACAGCTCTTGGAATCATTGGCATCGCAAGCCGCTATCGCCATCACTAATCGACGTCTTATTCAGCAAATGGAAGACTTGTTTGAATCTTTCATCAGCCTCATCAACACCGCCATCGACGATAAATCTGCCTACACGGGGGGTCATTGCGCGCGCGTGCCCACCCTCACCATGATGCTGGCAGAAGCCGCCAGTCGCAGCGAGCTAGGCGAACTTAAAAACTTCCACCTTACCGATAAAGACCGCTACGAACTCAAAATCGCGGGCCTGTTGCATGACTGCGGCAAAATTACCACGCCCGTTCATGTGGTGGACAAAGCCACCAAACTGCAAACCCTGTACGACCGCATTGAGCTGATTGACACGCGCTTTGAAGTACTCAAACGTGATGCACACATTGAATGTCTAGAAGGAAAAATCACCTCGGCAGAGTATGCGGCACGCACCCAGCAACTGAACAGTGACCGTGATTTTTTACGCCACTGCAATGTGGGCACTGAAAAAATGCAAGAAGCCGAATTAGCGCGCGTATGCAGCATTGCCCAATATCAATGGATTGATGCACAAGGCAAAACAGCCAATTTCCTATCAGAAAACGAACTTGAAAACTTGTGTATTCGAGCCGGCACGCTCACCACCACCGAACGCAAGGTCATCAACCACCATATTGAAGTCACCATCAAAATGTTGGAATCTTTACCATGGCCCACGCACTTAAGTCGCGTACCCGAATATGCAGGAGGACACCACGAACGTATGGACGGCAAAGGTTACCCCAAAGGCTTGCGCCGCGAGCAAATGTCGGTTCAAGCTAGGCTCATGGGCATTGCTGATATTTTTGAAGCCCTCACCGCCAAAGATCGCCCTTATAAAGCCGGAAAAACCCTCACTGAATCGCTCACCATCCTCGGTCAGTTCAAAGAAAACGGCCACATCGACCCCGAATTGTTTGAAGTCTTTATGCGCGAAAAAGTCTATCTAGATTACGCCCATCGTTTTTTGTCGCCTGAACAAATAGACAAAGTGAATGAAGCAGACATCCCCGGTTACGCACCATAAGTGACGCAATGCGTCACTTATATTCCGCAGTGCGGCGCGGGCTTGGTTTCTAGTCCATCTTATTCCCTGTTATTTAGTGAACGCACAAGCTGGCACACTACCTGCTAGAATTAAACTGCACACCTCGTGTGTAGCCCGCAAAGGCAACGTTAATAATCCATAAGGAGCTTAAACATGAAACAAATCCAAAAAGGTTTTACCTTGATCGAGTTGATGATCGTAGTTGCGATTATCGGTATCTTGGCAGCAGTTGCTATCCCCGCGTACTCTGACTACACCGCTAAAGCACAAGCGTCTGAGCCATTTGTTATGCTGGATGGTATTAAGTCAAGAATTTCTGAATCTTTGGCGCAAGACCCCGCAGCAGCTGCTTGCGGCGTGCCCGCTGCGGTGGTAGGCAAGTTTTCTGACTTGGCACTTCCTGTTGTAGCTGGTGGTGTATGTACTGCAACGGTGACATTGAATGCCACTACCAATACAAACATCACAGGTAAAACGGTAATCATGACTTTTGATGCAGCCACAGGCTTATTCACAACCTCACAGGCAACGACGGGCGGCACCCTGCCAGCTAAATATTTGCCTGCTTCTTGGAAGTAAGTTGATGCAGCCAGCGCTTGTTGTTGGTTAAAGTTGCAAGAAGCCCGC
>JAGVFD010000236.1 GCA_020057805.1 Sideroxydans sp.
CATCGTGCGCACCAACACACGCGCACGGTGTGCCTGGAATTCTTCGGTCAGGTGCATGAGGCGGTGCCCGCCATCGTCGAGATCAAGGATTATCTGGATGCACATCCCGGCGCACTGCTGGCCGGATTGGAGCATCTCGACGAGCGCTATCTAAAAGCGGTGGGTTACGCGACAAAATCCAAGCGTGGCACGCGCCCCAAGATGGTGCTGATTGCCGATGTGGTGAGTGACGATGAGCGCGCCGTGGGGGCAACCGCGTCGGAGATTGTGCGTCTAGCCAATTTGCGCCACGGTGAAGGGTTTATTGCGGTATCTGCCGAAGCACGCAAAAAATTCTGGCTCGATCGCGCGCGCACTGCCGCCATTGCCAAGCACACCAATGCCTTCAAAATTAACGAAGACGTGGTGATTCCCCTGCCGCGCATGGGCGACTATTGCGATGGTGTGGAGCGCATCAACATCGAATTGTCGTTAGGTAACAAAATTAAATTATTGGATGCGCTGGATACATTCTTCGCCGGTGAGTTGCCTTTGCGCTATCAAGATGACGCGCAACTGGGCGATGCCGAGTTGCTGGGCAATCGCGCGCAATCTGCGCAACAACTGCTGGCGGAAGTGCGCGCGCGTTGGACGTGGTTGCTGGCAAATTTGGATGCGCCTGTTACCTCACTGCCTCTCCCGACCTTCGCCCCACCTCTGCTGCTTGCGGGAGAGAGGCAGGGGGAGCGGGTTGTTGATGCCGTACAAAGCCACACTATTCGTGCCTCGTGGAAACGTGAAGTGCGCGACCCATTACGCCAATTATTCAGTGGTAGCACCTATCTGCCCGTTATCGAAAAAACCGAGGCAATTCACCAAAGCGTGTTGAAGAGCCGTGTGTTTGTGGCGTTGCACATGCACGCAGGGGATGGCAATGTGCACACCAACATTCCGGTTAACTCGGATGACTACGCCATGTTGCAACAGGCTTATGGCGCGGTGGATCGCATCATGCAGTTGGCAAAAGATTTAGGCGGGGTGATTTCGGGCGAGCATGGTATTGGCATCACTAAATTCGATTTCTTGGATGCCACAGAAATTGCGCCGTTCATCGCTTACAAGCAAAAGGTTGACCCATCAGGTCATTTCAATAAGGGCAAGTTGTTGCCTGGCAGCAATCTTGAGCGCGCTTACACACCCAGCTTTAATTTAATGGAATTGGAAAGTTTGATTCTGGAAAAAAGTGAGCTGGGCAACATCTCCGATTCCATTAAAGATTGTTTACGATGCGGCAAGTGCAAGCCGGTGTGTTCGACCCATGTGCCGCGCGCCAATTTGTTGTACTCGCCGCGCAATAAAATTTTGGCGACCTCGCTGCTCATCGAAGCTTTTTTATACGAAGAGCAAACGCGACGCGGCGTGTCCATCAAACACTTCGATGAGTTCAACGACGTGTCTGACCACTGCACGGTGTGCCACAAGTGTTTGAACCCCTGCCCGGTGGATATTGATTTCGGCGATGTGTCGATGGCAATGCGAGACTTCTTGCGCAAACAAGGCAAGAAAAAATTCAGCTTGGTGGGCGCTATTTCCATGCACTTCCTCAATACCACCGATCCGTTTGCCATAAAAATGCTGCGCAAGTTGACAATCGAAATGCCGTATAAATTACAGCGCTTCGTGCACAAAATTGCCAAGGGCATGGGCTTGCTCGACGCGCAACTCAAGCGCCCCCCCGCCACCGTGGGGCGTGGGCCGCTTAAGGCGCAGGTAATTCATTTCATCAACAAACCGATGCCGGGCAATCTGCCCAAGAAAACCTCGCGCGCGCTGCTCGACATTGAAGACAACGACATCGTGCCGATTATTCGCAACCCGCGCATTGCCAGCGAAGATTCGGAAGCGGTGTTTTATTTCCCAGGTTGCGGTTCGGAACGTCTGTTCGGTCAAGTGGGGCTCGCCACACAAGCCATGCTGTATCAGACGGGCGCGACAACGGTATTGCCGCCCGGCTATTTGTGCTGCGGCTATCCACAAAATGCGTCGGGCTTGAAAGACAAGGCGAGCCAAATCACCACCGACAATCGCGTGCTGTTTCATCGCGTGGCCAACACGCTGAACTATCTCGACATCAAGACGGTGATTGTGTCGTGCGGCACGTGTATGGATCAGCTGCAAAAATATGAGTTCGGTAAAATTTTCCCGGGCTGCCGTTTGCTCGACATTCACGAATATCTGCTGGAAAAAGGCGTGAAGCTGAATGGCGTGGAAGGCACACGCTACATGTATCACGAGCCTTGCCACACGCCGATGAAGACGTATAAATCATTGGATGTGGTGAAGACATTGATGGGAACAGACGTGCCATTGAACGAACGCTGCTGCGGTGAATCAGGCACCTTCGGTGTGAGCTCGCCACACATCGCCACCCAAGTACGCTTCCGCAAAGAAGAAGAAATGCGCAAAGGCTCGGCTGACTTACGTGCGGACGGTTTCGCTGGAGAAGTGAAAATCCTCACCTCCTGCCCCGCGTGTCAGCAAGGCTTAAGCCGCTACAACGACGATGCGGGCACGACGACAGATTACATCGTGGTGGAAATGGCCAAGCATTTGTTAGGCGCGAATTGGATGGCAGATTACGTCGCCACTGCCAATGATGGCGGCATTGAGCGCGTGTTGCTATAGTCGCCATCATGCTTGCACTCGACCCCACTGATGACCTCGCCCGCCCTGCCTTTAAGGATGCCGCTTCCTGCACGGCATGGCTGGGACAATTGCAACTCACCAATCTTAATTTGGCACAAGCCGCGTTGCGCAGGCAGCTAGATGAATTGAATCGTTGCGCACTCAAAGGTAGCGATCGTTTGCAAGTGTTGGAGGTGTTGCGCGAAACCATTACGCTGGTGCAAACCGACACGGGACGCAAACTGGCGGGGAAAAAGCTACCGCTATCCGATGATGAATTTATTTTGCTGCTGACTATTTCAAGTCTGTGGCAGAGCTTTCTCAATGGCTACCTGCGTTGTTTGCAAGGTGCAGAGTCCGGCGACAAAACACTGGCGGGAAGCCTTGCACTTTTATGTCAGCGCTGCATGCATTACAGCGGTTTGCAAATCTCCAATTTTTTGCGCGCCGGCTGTGAGCCGGATGCAAAATCTTGGCAGCAATTCCATTCTCTGTATGCACATATTGAAGCCATCGAATTGCACAACGAAAAAGTGCCTGACGAACACGACTACATAGGCCATCCCATTAGCGCCAGCACCTTGTATGCCAGCACCCTGCTAATGCACCGTGCGCGTTTCTTGGGCTTGAGCCGCACCCAGTGGCGAGTGGTGGAACGCTGGCTCAATTTATGGAGTGATGCACTCATCATTGCCCCGCGCTGTAGTGTGAGTAAGAGCGATGCGCCGCCGCTTGGCGTCAATCTGGCGGGCGTGCATGGCCTGCAATCCTTGCAGCACGCAGCGGACAAAGATTCCATGCGTTTTATCGCGATGGTGCCGCTGTCCAAACAAATTCGCATCAAAACTATTTTGTTGCAGCAAGGACAAGCACCGCAACAAGCCTCATTAGGTAGCGAGATGTCGAGCAAAGACTGTGTGACACTGCTCAACAAACTGCATGCGTGCTGGTGCGAGACACAAGCTGATTCATTGGCGGAAACAGCTCGCGAAGTTCCCCTTGTTCAGATGTGCATTGGACTAGAAAAAATCTATTCGCAACTGGCGCAAAAACCGTTCCGTCCAGTGAAAGATAAATCCACCTCGCAACAAGACGCGCGCCGCCAAATTGAAACCTTTGGGCGCGTACTCGATTCGACTGGACGGCATGCCTTGCAAGAGTTGGGGTTTGTACCCGAAGAATGGCAAGTGGATGAAGACAGCTTAACCACGGCACGCTTATTGCGCACAATGTCCCACGGTGATCGCTTGGGTGTGAATCAACTGGTCAGCGTATTTGCGCCAAACAGCAATCAACACAAATTAGGCTGGGTGCACATGGTTAGCGTGGCGCGCAGCGGCTATCTTTACATGGGTTTGAATTACTTCCCCGGCCAACCACAACCCATCTCAATACGGGGTGATAGCGGCAATGAAAGCGTGCAATCGGGTTCAGCAGCGGCGCTCATGTTGCCGGCTTTTGAAAGCGCAAAACTCCCCGCCAGTTTGGTTTTACCGCGCGATTGGTTTCACGCGGGACGTGCGCTAGACCTCGTGTTGGCAAACGGCAGCAAACAAAAAGTGGCGTTGGGATTTAGTGTAGACAAAGGCGGCGATTTTGAACGAGTGAGTTTTACGCTGCTCACTTAACAACGACTGTGCGCAAATTACGGGAAGCATTAAGGAGCCTCTGAATAGTCACCTCTCCCGCAGTCAGAGGCTTCTTAACTAGTTTGCGCGCCACCCAATCAAATCAGCTGCGGGCATGGGACGTGCAATACCGAATCCCTGTCCTACCTCGCACCCCATCTGTAGCAACGCTTGGTATTGCGCTTCATTTTCAACGCCTTCGGCAACCACTTCGCGTCCAAAAGATTGCGTGAGCGCAATAATTGCCTGCACAATGGCGCGATCCCCTTTTTCGATCATCATGTCATGCACAAATGACTGATCTATCTTGAGCGTATCGAGGTCGAAGTAGCTCAAGTATTTGAGTGATGAATAGCCCGTACCAAAATCATCCAACGCAAAGCTCACGCCAAACTCGCGGCAGGTGTGAATGACGGCCCCCACAGTTTCAATATCTTCCAAGGCAGCGGTTTCTAGCACTTCAATCTGCAAACAGTTCACGCAGCCGTCTGTGTAGTAATAGGCAATTTGCGCTTTTAGTTTTTCCACAAACTGAACTGATTGCAGCTGATAAGCCGAAATGTTGATGCTGACGTTCACATCACGCCCCATGTTGCGCCAAGTTTTAATTTGCGCTAACGCGGTGCGAATCACCCATTCCCCCAACTCAATTTCCAATTCAGTATTTTCTATCGTGCGTAAAAATGCACCTGGCAATAACAAGCCACGTTCGGGATGATTCCACCGAATAAGGGCTTCCACCCCCACCATTTCACGCGTACGCAAATTCACTTTGGGTTGGTAATACAACTCGAATTCGCTTTCCATCAATGCCGTGCGTATTTGCTGTAACAGTTCGTGATGCGAGCGAGCGCGTAAATCATGTGAGGCGTCATACAGGTGATAGCGATTTTTGCCCGCTTGCTTGGCGGCGTACATAGCGTGATCCGCATGTCGCAACAAGGTATCGGAATCTTGCTCGCCTTCAGAAAAAAGTGCCACGCCAATGCTGGCACTCAAAATAACCATGTGCGACTCAATCTCAATCGGCTGATGAATCGCTTCTAACAACCGCTTTAAACTACCCACACACTCTTCGGGTGCGAACATGCCGACCAACAACACCACAAATTCATCACCGCCTAGTCGGGCAACTGTGTCATCTTCACGGATTGTGTTTTTAATGCGGTGCGCCACTTCAAACAACACCCGATCACCCACCGCGTGACCGTAGGTATCGTTCACCGGCTTGAAACCATCAAGGTCGAGGTAGCACACCGCCATCATGCCTTTGTCACGTTTGGTTCGCGCCATTGCTTGCAATAGTCGATCCGCTAGCAAGACACGGTTAGGCACACTGGTAAGCGCATCGAAATGCGCAATGTGTTCGAGTTGTTTTTCGTACTCTTGACGTTCTGTCACATCCGCCGCAATACCGATGAGGCAGTTTTTGCTGCCGTCCTGACAAGTCAATTTAACTTTGGTTACTTCGAGTAGGTGTTCGCGGCCATCAGCAAACTGCATGCGCTCTTGTGATAAGTGCGGTTCTTTTTGTTCTAAACACGCGCTGTCGGTCAGTTTGCAACGCGCTGCAATATCCACTGGCATAACGTCGGTGTAATGCGCGGCTTGCAAAAATTGATCTTCACTAATTCCTGTCGCTTTGCACAGATTGTGATTGGCAAATTTGGCTTTACCCTGCGCATCCACCATCCAGATACCCAAAGGGGCATTATCCAAAATGGTTTGGAACAAGCCACGTTGTTCATCCAAGGCTTGGCGTGACTGCAAAATTTCTGTCTCAACACGCTTTCTTTCGGTGATGTCTTGCACCGTGCCAATGACGCGTAGCGGCTTGCCCTGCGCATCACATTTCACTTCGCCGCGCTCTTCCGCCCACCGATATTGACCCTCCATGCCATAACGAAACTCGACCATAAACGGCAC
>JAGVFD010000108.1 GCA_020057805.1 Sideroxydans sp.
CGGTGCAAGTGCCGGGGGTAAGGCTCGCCTCCTTATATTCGAGGGGGTTGCACTCGATGAGTTAATAGTTGGGCGAGAGGCGATATGTCGGCAACATCCGTTTTAGCACGCAAATGGCGTCCGAAAAACTTCGCTCAATTGGCGGGGCAAGAGCATGTCGTTCAGGCATTGACTAACGCGCTTTCACAGAATCGTCTGCATCATGCCTACCTCTTTACGGGTACGCGCGGCGTGGGGAAAACCACCATCGCGCGTATCTTTGCTAAATCCCTGAATTGTGAATCTGGCATCACTGCTACGCCCTGTGGTGTGTGTAGTGCTTGCACTGAAATCGACAGCGGGCGCTTTGTTGATTTGATGGAGCTAGACGCGGCGTCGAATACGCAAGTGGATAACATGCGCGAGTTGTTGGAGAGTGCGCTGTATGCGCCATCCAGCGGGCGCTTCAAGGTCTACATCATCGACGAAGTGCACATGCTGTCGAAGTCGGCCTTCAACGCGATGTTGAAGACGCTGGAAGAGCCGCCAGCGCATGTGAAGTTCATCCTCGCCACGACCGACCCTCAGAAGATTCCCGTCACCGTGTTATCGCGCTGCCTTCAGTTCAATCTGAAACAGATGCCGCCCGCCTTGATTGTGTCCCATCTGAAATACGTGTTGGGCGAAGAGAAAATTCCGTTCGAAAATGGCGCGTTGAATTTGGTGGCACGTGCGGCGCAGGGCAGTATGCGCGACGCTTTGAGTTTGATGGATCAGGCGATTGCCTATTCCTCGGGCAAGGTGGATGAGTCTTTGGTGCGCACCATGTTGGGGGCAATTGATCAAGGATACTTATTTGATTTTTTGCAAACGTTGCGGACGGGTGATGGTGCCGGGTTGTTGCGCATTGCCGATGATATGGCGATTCGTAGTATCGCATTTGAAGCAGCATTACAAGATTTGGCCACCTTATTGCATCGTATCGCTTTGGCGCAAACCATTCCGCAAGCGATTGCAGAAGATGAGCCAGAGCGCGTTCGTTTAATGGAACTTGCTCAGCAGTTCACCCCTGAAGAAATTCAACTGAATTACCAAATTGTGATTCACGGGCGTAAGGAGTTGGACTTGGCTCCCGATGAATATGCAGGATTCACCATGACCTTGTTGCGTATGTTGGCCTTCGCCCCTAACAGCGCGGGTGATAAAGCGCTTCAAACGCCGCCTCGAGTTGCGCCAGTGATAGCTAAAGTGAGTGTGTCTGGTGCGCTTAGTTTGAATGCGCCTAAATTGGTGGCAACCGAGTCGAGGGCAACATACCAAGCTGTTTCAGATTCCTCGGATAATCTCGATTGGAATACGCTTTTGACGCAAATCAATGTGCAAGGTATGGCGCGTGAGTTGGCGAAAAATAGTGTGTTAACAAGTTTTATAGAAGGACGCATGGTGTTGAGTTTGGCGCCACAACATAAGTTGCTTCAGAGCAATAAATTGGCAGTGGATAAGTTGCAAGCGGTGTTGAGCGAATACTTTGCGAAACCCATCAAACTAGCAATAGAACTAGGTGCCAGCAAAGATGTCGCGACACCTGCGGCAGTGGAACAGCATGAGAAGCACACACGTCAACAGCAGGCAGAAGCGGCCATTAAACAAGACGCTTTTGTGCGTGAGGCGCAAGCGCATTTAGGGGCACAAGTGATTGAGAGTTCAATTCGTCCCGTATCAATTTAATCGGAGGAAGTGGCAATGATGAAGGGTGGAATGGCTGGATTGATGAAGCAGGCGCAACAAATGCAGGCGAATATGAAGAAGGCGCAAGACGAGTTGGCGGTCATGGAAGTTGAAGGCCAATCAGGTGCAGGTATGGTCAAGGTAACAATGTCGTGTGCGCATGAAGTGCGTCGTGTACACCTAGATCAGAGTGTGTTGGATGACAAAGAAATGCTGGAAGATTTAATTGTGGCTGCATTGACCGATGCGAATAAAAAAGTAGCAGAAACAACGCAAAAACGTATGGGTGGATTTACTGCGCAACTGCCGCTCGGAATGAGCCTTCCTTTCTAAATGAGTACACCTTCCAGTTTGGAAGATTTGATTGGTGCACTGCGCTGCTTGCCGGGCGTAGGGCCAAAATCCGCACAGCGCATGGCTTATCATTTGTTGCAACGTGATAAGCAAGGTGCGATGCATCTGTCGCGCTCGCTGGATCATGCAGTGAATACCGTTAAGCATTGCTCCAAGTGCAATAATTTTTCGGAAGCCGAAGTGTGTTCCATGTGTAGCTCGTCGCGGCGTGAAACGAATTTGTTGTGTGTAGTGGAAATGCCCGCAGACTTGTTGATGATGGAGCAGGCGCAGTGTTATCGCGGCATGTATTTTGTATTGATGGGCAGGCTTTCGCCTCTGGATGGCGTGGGGGCGAGTGAGCTGCCATTAGCGAGATTACAGCGACGCGCACAAGAGTTGTCGTGTGAGGTGATATTGGCCACCAACTTTACGGTGGAAGGTTAAGCCACGGCGCATTATTTGGCTACGTTGTTGCGCGCTCAAGGCATCAAAGTTTCGCGCATTGCACGTGGCTTGCCTGTTGGCGGCGAATTAGAGCATGTAGATAGCGGTACCTTGGCACAAGCAGTGCTGGAAAGAAGAGCGGTAACCGAATGACTGACAAAATCGAATCGAATCTGGCCGGTGAGCGCTTGCAAAAAGTGTTGGCACAAGCCGGTATTGGCTCACGTCGAGAAATGGAAGTGTGGATTAGTGCAGGGCGTGTGACGGTTAATGGTGTGTTGGCAACACTGGGGGCGCGCGTGTCTGAGGGCGATAAAGTATTGGTGGATGGCCGTCATATTCGCCTTAATTTAGAAGCGGAACAGGCGTTGCCGCGCGTGCTGATTTATCACAAGCAAGAAGGTGAAATTGTTAGCCGTGATGATCCGAATGGGCGCGCCAATGTATTTGATAGCTTGCCGAAACTACGTGGACAAAAATGGATTGCGATTGGCCGTCTGGATTTTAATACGAGCGGATTGCTCATTTTTACGACTTCAGGAGAGCTGGCTAATCGGCTGATGCATCCCCGTTTTGAAGTGGAGCGCGAATATGCGGTACGCGTTCAGGGGGCTTTAACGGAAGCGCAAATGCGTCAGATGACGAACGAAGGCGTCGAATTGGAAGATGGAATCGTGCGCTTCGAGCAGTTGAGTGATGAAGGGGGCGAGGGCTTTAATCATTGGTATCGCTTGGTGTTGAAAGAGGGGCGTAACCGCGTAGTTCGACGCACCTTTGAAGCGTTGGAACTCCCAGTCAGTCGTTTGATGCGCGTACGCTTTGGCATGATTAACCTGCCTCCACGCATAAAGCGCGGAATGATGACCGAGTTAAGTGAGGCGCAAGTTAGGTCAATTCTTGAGTGGGTGGAGCTTCCTGCAGGCTACTTAGCGCAACTGCCAAAAGCACAAACAGCAAAGTTGGCGCGTGTCCGTCCGAGGAAAAATGAGATAGCGAGAAAGACGGATAATCGTTAGAATTCGCGGGGTTAAAAAGGGGTGTGGTGTGGTGTATCCACCGTGTGGGGTTAGTTAGGTAGACCGAATGGAACAGCGAAATAATAAGACCATCATTTGTAGCGTATTTTTCTTGGATATCGTCGAATATTCCAAGAAATCTGTCGCGGGTCAAATTTCATTGAAAGAACGTTTTAATGCCTTCCTGTCTATCGCTATTCGAGATGTTCCAGTTAATGATCGTATTATTCTAGATACGGGTGATGGTGCAGCAATCAGTTTTTTGGGCGATATCGAAGATGCGTTGCAAGCGGCATTGAGTATGCGTAGTAGCCTATTGGGCGAAGGCGTGCGTATGGAGCCAACATTGTTGGTGCGAATGGGGATTAACTTGGGCCCTGTTCGGTTAGTTAAAGATATTAATGGGCAGCCGAATATCGTAGGTGACGGAATTAACGTGGCGCAGCGTGTAATGGGCTTTGCTGATACAGGGCAGGTACTTGTTTCTCGCTCTTACTACGATGCAGTATCGCGCTTATCTAGTGAGTATTCAGGGATGTTTCATTACCAAGGCTCGCGAACTGATAAGCATGTCCGTGAGCACGAGGTCTACGCCATTGGCTATCCTGGTGATTTCACTTCGACGCAGCGTAGTGTTGCATTGCAAGAGCAAGTTGAGCACAGCACGGGATGGCGTCATATCCTTGCGCAGTCACAAATTGTCTGGTCATCATTCATTCACCAAGTCGCACTTTGGGAGCGACGGGGTATTTCTGCTTTTAGGCACATTACAACGCCGCAAAAAGTGGCGGTGTTGAGCATTGTGGCAATTTTTGCATTTTCCATGATGCTGGGAATTTATAAATTAGCGCATCGGCCTGCCACTTCAGTAGATAAAAAAGTCGTTGCTGTTAAGCCTGAAAAATCATCACAGCCCGTTAGTGCGCCAGTTGCAGCCTCCGCCGTTGTTGATGCAACAAAATTAACAGTAGTTGAAGCGGATAAAAAAGTGCAGGGCGTTAAACAAAGTTCGCGTGTGCGTACTCTAGCTGAAACAACAGGTGGACCTGCTGTGGTGGGATTGGCTATTGTGCCTTGGGGTGAAGTTTATTTAGACGGGAATTTGCAAGGGGTAAGCCCGCCCTTACTTGAGTTGCAGGTTGTAGCGGGCACTCATAAGATGGAAATTAGGAATTCCAGCTTTCCTGTGTATAAGCAAGTCATCAAGGCTAAGCCGGGTGAAAAAATAAAAATAAAACATAGTTTTAAGTAAGTTTTGAATAGGAGTTGGTGATGTTACGTTGGTTGATGGTGGGCTTGAGCGCACTGCTACTCTCTGGTTGTACTATTGTCAGTACGTGCGATGACGGTGGCGGTGGGATAAGGCTATTTGGGCAAGATAGAGTTGAGCAAAAACTCGAAATCGGAGTCAAAGAGTATGAGGAAGGTAAATATGTGACTGCGACTAATGCATTTGAATTTGTGCTGGCCACTAAAACGGCTAGTCAAGCGCAGAAAATACGAGCATATAAATATATGGCTTTCATTAGTTGCATTTCATCACACGAAAAAAGCTGTAGAGAATATTTTAGGAGTATTTTAGAGATTAATCCTGATTTTAATTTGTCGGCAGCAGAGGCTGGGCATCCAACATGGGGGCCGATTTTTAGCAATGTCAAAAGTAAGTTCAGGCAATAGCTAGGGCAATGGCGCAAATATGATTAAGCAACTTGGGCGTTATGAGGTTATCAGTGAACTTGGTCAGGGGGCGATGGGTGTCGTCTATAAGGCCAAGGATCCGCTCATTGACCGCGAAGTCGCCATCAAAACAATTAACTTGAGTTTGGCTCAAGAGGAGCGCGAGGAATATGAGGCGCGTTTTTATCAAGAAGCCAAAGCAGCAGGGCGGCTTAGTCATCCGAATATCGTCACGATTTATGACGTTGGTCGTAGCGAGGACATTGCATATATTGCGATGGAGTATCTGCATGGTCGTGAGCTACGCGACATTCTGAATGACAACAAAATACTACCAGTCAATCAAGTTTTAGACATTACGTCGCAAGTCGCTTTGGGTTTGTCGTATGCGCATGAGCACCATATTGTTCATCGGGATGTTAAGCCATCCAACATTATGGTGATACGGGATGGTCACGTAAAAATTACCGACTTTGGTATTGCTCGCATGGCGTCTGCTGCCGTTCGTACCCAAACGGGAATGGTGCTTGGCTCGCCTAAATATATGTCTCCTGAACAAGTGATGGGCAAGTTGACCGATCAACGTTCCGATATTTTTTCTCTGGGAGTGATGTTGTATGAGATGTTGACAGGGCAAGCGCCGTTTATGGGTGAAAACGTTAATGCCATTATGTATCAAACGCTGAACGCAATACCTGTCGCACCTAGCAACATCAATTCGAACGTGCCCGAGATGTTGAACTACATCGTGGCAAAAGCGCTCTCCAAAGATTTGGATTCTCGCTATCAAAATTCCCGTGATTTTGCTAACGATTTACGTGCCTGTCAGGCGGAATTGCCTAAATCAATAGCTAGCTTATCCGTGGCGTTACAACAAACTGATGTCAACGGAATTTCTGCCGACGCTTCCGTGTCTGGATTGGACTCATCTGCGGAAGAATCCAAGCCAGTAGCTGCCCTTGGGTTATCTACATCGTTTGATTCAACTGAAGCGACTATGAGGCTGGCCTCTCTAACGGCCAGCAATGAAGATGTGGAAGAATTTTCAAAAACCTTTCGCATGTCACGTCCTAGTATCGAAGAAATTAATCAATCTTCGCCCAGCGTCAATCCGCAATTGATCGCAAAACCTAGCGTTACATTTACTCGCACTCCTTATCAGGAACCTATGCCCCCTAGCGGTGGTTATTGGTTACTGGCAATCATCGCACTCGTGGTGATTGGACTGATTTCCACTATCGTTTTTTGACTGCTTTGACGTTCGTCACAGGTGCGTCGCAAAGGCACTTCAAAGTGCGTCCATCGAAATTCCTTCTTGCGCTTATATTTTTTATTTACACATCCTTATTATTTGCTCTGGCATCACTTTCATGGCTGCTCATTTGGAAAGTGTTGGCCGGTGCATTAGCATTAAGCATGTGTATATTTTTAGCGCTACGGGATGCAAGTTTACGGATGTCACAATCTTGTGTGGCATTTAGGTTGGAAACTGAGAAGAAAATTACCTTATTTCTGCGTAATGGACATC
>JAGVFD010000097.1 GCA_020057805.1 Sideroxydans sp.
GCGCTTTGTGGTACCCATCACGTTAGTGGGATTAACCGCTTTATCGGTAGAAATGAGTACGAATTTCTGCACCCCATATTTCTGCGCGCATCGCCCCAATTGCCAAGTTCCAAATACGTTGTTACGCACGGCTTGCCATGCATTGCCCCGCTCCATCAAGGGCACGTGTTTGTAAGCAGCCGCATGAAACACCACACTCGGCTGGTATTGCGAAAAGACTTCTTCGAGGCGCACCGCATCTTTCACATCCCCCGCCAGATAGACGATGTTGAGCTGGGGATACGAACGACTTAATTCTTGCTCAATGTTATACAAGGCAAATTCGCCCAGCTCATACAGCACAAGTGTCTTGGGGTAAAACTTGGCAATCTGTCGACATAATTCCGATCCAATGGAACCGCCCGCCCCCGTGACCAATACCACTTGATTGGTGAGTTGCGCGTGCAGCCCCACATCATCTAGCTCGACCGCATCACGCCCCAACAGGTCGTCTAATTCAACGGCACGTAATTGAGATATGGCAATGCGCCCACTTAATAGATCCTCAAATCTGGGCACAGTCAGAGTTTTCACGCCACACTCACTAGCTAGGTCAATCACGTGTTTGCGTACTTGATGCGATGCAGTGGGCATGGCAATAATGACTTGCTTCACGTCAAATTTTTCTGCCCAACACTTTAAGTCGTCTAACTTGCCATGCACTTTGAAACCATTCAGGGTGCGGCCTTGTTTATTAGGACTGTCATCCAAAAATCCTACTAGATGCCAATCTTTGCTACGTGATAAATCTTTCGATAAGGCCACGCCCGCATCCCCTGCACCGAGAATAAGTACAGGCTCACCTTCCATTTGAAAGCTGCCATACAAACTATTTTCTTTCCATAGGCGATACAGCAATCGACTGCCGCCCATCATGAGCAAAAGCAAAATTGGATCAATAATCAACACTGAACGCGGCACAATAGCTTGCACGCGAAAGAAGCCCAACACCAAAGGAATCAATGCGGCAGCGGCTAATACTGCAAATAAAATACGGCGTAAATCAGGCACGCTGGCAAAGCGCCAAACGCCTTGGTACAAACGAAAAGCGAAAAAAGCTAACGCTTGTACGGGCACAACCCATATGAGGGTCTGCCAAAGCTCCTCCTGAAAACTAGCCGGCAATTCAAAATTAAAGCGCAATAAGTAGGCTATCCACCACGCAAGCGCAGCGACCACAATGTCGTGCATCACTGCAATGCTGGTGTTGAATTTTGATTTAATCATGTGCGCGCTCGCTCAAAATGTTTCCATCGTTTATCTACGTACAGCATGATGCCTGCGAAAATGCCTACCCACAGGAATAGGGCCAGACAAGGAAATGCTTGCTCGCGCAATAGCACTGCACTCAACCCCACTGCGCCCATCAAACCATACTCCATCAAGGCCACGTTGCGATGCCCAGCACCCATCTGAATGATGCGTTGGTAATAATGCTCACGATGCGCTTCGGTAATTTTTACTCCACGCAAAGTGCGTTTCAGCAACGTCACCGTCGCGTCAATAATAAATGGCGAGAACACCAACAGTGGAAACCATAGTGCCCAAACATGCTGCTGCCATCCCCACACGCCCAGCGCCGCCGCTAAAAATCCCAAGGGGATAGAGCCCGCATCCCCCATAAATATTTTGGCGGGATGAAAATTGAAAAGAGGAAACCCAACGCAGCGGCAGCAATACTCCAGTTGAGAATGGCCAAGGTCTCGTTATGCGCCATGAGTGCGGCCACGCCATAACTCGCAAAACCAAACAAGGCCATGCCCCCAGCCAAACCATCTGAACCATCCATAAAGTTGTAAAGGTTCGTCATCCACACGATGAAAAAAAACAAAATAATCGCCACTAAAAATCCATGCTGCGTTGCGATACCTGAACCGAACACCAATAGCCCCGCCGCCGCCAGATGTACCAGCAAGCGCTGTTTAACAGGCAAGTTATAAATGTCATCTAACATAGACAAAGCAAACAATCCCAACACAGGCAACACCAGCCACCATACTAGCGATGAGAACAGCATTGACCATCCTGCAAAAACACCCAGTAACAGCGCCACTCCACCCGTGCGTGGCACAGGCTTGCTGTGCATAGAGCGTTCATTGGGAATGTCTTGGATTGCGTTGCTGAATTTGCTACGAAGGATGAAAAAAGTCACCAGAATAGCGACGATAAGTGCAATGACGGGGGAGAAATAGGACATGGGAATGTGTATAAGAAATGGTTGCGGCGCTAAACAGAAGCAAACCTAATCTGTGAGACATTACGTAAAGTCATAGCAATTGACCTTCCTGAAAAGCAATGTCGTGAATGGGAAGATGAAGCAGATTAGGTGCGCTAAGCAATACATCAACTTTGCGCCCCTGCATTTGGCGTGAAACTAGAGCAGAAAACTTCGCCGCCAATAACGCAGGGTTGGCGACGGGCTCAAATAGCTCAAGTAAAAGATCAAGGTCGCCACCGCGTGCACTGTCATCTAGTCTTGAGCCAAACACATGAACCCGAGCTTGATTCCCCGCCACTTGAAGGGCGAGAACTCTAATTTTTTCAATTTGCTCGTTGCTTAATCTCATGTGATTTTTGATACCACTCCGCAGTTGCTTGCAACCCTTGCTGCAAAGTATAGGGCGGCGTCCAGTTCAGTTCGCGGCGGATTTTAGCACTGTCGACTTGTAATCGAAGTGTGCCGCACTATCGCCTAGTCTTTTTTCAGTATTTCATACAGCCAACCATTTAATGAGTTCTTAACAAAAAAAGATTCATGAATAGGCGGCGTCAAACCAGAAATAAAGTCTGGCGGGATAATAGGTTCCTTTCTATCAATCACACAGATAAGAGAGGGATCGAAAAATGGCTCATTGCGAATAGCGGAGTTAGTTGTAATTAGTTTTTTCCCTGATGCTAAAACTTCAAAAGTACGCATCGTCAAACCCGTTTGTTTTGGGTGCTCAATATCCAAAACACAATTACATACCGACATGCGTTGTTTTATAACCGTTGCGGGTATTGGCTGAAATATCAGCCGCTCTTTTTCAAGAACGTCAAATGAGTCATCAACCCATTTACGCAACAACAACTCCCACTTACTTCGCACAAACAAACCGTAGTCAAAGGGAACTCCCGCCCCTAATACACGCACAATCCTAGCCAATACTTTGGGCCTGTCTCCGTTCAGCGTTCCAAAGAAAAACAGTCCGCACCTTTCTTCATTCTCTACCCTCTGCTGGTAATGATTGATGAAGAATAAAGGTCTGTACCGAATCTGCGGATAAGCACGACAATCTAAAGAATCAAAGCTTGATATTGAATCAAAGAAAACCAACTTCTCAACCGTGTACTTAACGTTCGCAATACTATCCCACATGTAAAAAATGAATTTTGAGGTAGGGTAACGAAGCTTCAAAATACGTAAAAATTTAGGGGAAATAGCCTCGCCTTTTACGATGAAAACGAGATCGCATTCCGTCAGTCTCTGCTTATCTAACCAAGTAATATAAATTCGATTCGCCCATGGCCAAACCAACTTGGGAAATAACCGCAACAATATCTTTACCCACACGTTTTCACTTGGTTTGTCACTGTGAAAATAAACTGTCGCGCCCAATTTCTGCATTGCTTGGACGATTTGAATTTCATAGCCAAAAAATTTGGGGGCAATGAAAAGCACTTTCTTGCCCTTCAAGTCAGTCGTGTTCATGCTGTCCTTTAATAATGGCGGGAACACCCATCGCGGTTGCGCCCGCAGGCACAGACACCAACACGAGCGAATTGGCCGCCACGCGAGCACCATCGCCAATGTTGACCCCCCCAAGCACCTTTGCACCTGCACCAATGACAACATCATTTTCCAACACGGGCCGAGTAGTTTGGGTGTAACTCATGTCAGCAAATTTCGCCCCCAATGTCACGCCTTGAAAAATAGTCGCATTAGTACCAATACTAGCCGCACCGATAACTGTTCCAGAAGTATGGGGCAAGAACAGCCCCCCTCCGATTCGGCAAC
>JAGVFD010000132.1 GCA_020057805.1 Sideroxydans sp.
GCAAGCGGAAGAAATAAATTTCGCGCTGATGATCTTTCAGCTCGATCTTGCTCATCATAATTCGTTCGGGTCGCGACGCTTATGACGCAAGGCTTGCAGCAAATGAGTAAGTGGAATCCACAACGCGGCGGAAGTTGCTACACCAATAAAGTATTCCCATGCGACAAAGCCTCGCACCTGCCAATGTACCAAGGCGTACACCACATAGCTCGCCAGCAACAGGACAAATACGTGCAAAGATTGCTCGCGCAAATTGAACATTTGCACGCGACGATTCAACACCAGCCCACCAAACGCCAGCACGCTGTAGGCCAAAGCATGTTGACCAAATAAACTCGCGTCTGCCACATCCACCAAAATACCTAGCACCCAAGCCATGCCAATGCCCACGCGGTGCGGCTTATGCGTACACCAATACAGCAACACGATCCCTACAAAATCAGGGCGCAATACCAAGCCCACTCCGCGCCAAGGTAACCACGCCAAGGTGACCGCCACCAAAAATGACATGGCGATAAACAGCGTGCTGGCGGGCAACATGAATTCACGATCTTTTTCTAGGTCCACTCTCAAGGCGTGCTCCGTTTCGCTTTGTTCTTGAGGCGCTTCGGGTCTTGCTCTTCTGCTTCAGTGACAGGGCGCTCTGGTAGGGGGGGCACACTAGAAACAATCAACAATGTACGATGCCTATCCACCCCCGCCAAAGGTAAGCAGGCGATGTGTGCAAACGGGTAGGCAGGATCACGATCAATTGAAATGACCTTAGCGACGGCCAGCGCGGGCGGGTAAGTCCCATCCATGCCTGACGTAACCAACACATCACCCACTTCAATATCCGCATTGATGGGTTGATAGCGCAAATCGAGTTCACTGATATTGCCCGACCCAAACACCACCGCACGCAAGCCATTGCGCACCACTTGAATCGGCACAGCAATGTCTTTATCCGTCACCAATGTGACTTCCGATAGCCACGGATAAACGCGTGTCACTTGCCCCACCACGCCCGTGTTATCGACCACCGCTTGCCCTGCTTGTACATTAAATTGCGCGCCTTTATCCAGCAATAGTTTGCGCTTAAAGATGTCACGTTCGATGTAGGAAATTTGCGCCATTTGCACGCTGTATGCGTCGCGTTGCTTCACTTCCAATAGCGCGCGCAATTGCGCATTTTCGGCTTGAATCACTTGTAGCTGCTGAAGTTGCGCCGCATCAGAATCATGCTGTTGATGCAGCTGCTCATTATCTGCAACCAGATGGCGTTGCAACGAGATGTACGCACCCGCGCCATTCCACACATCACCAGGAAGTGAAGTTAGTTTTTGCAGGGGGTAAATAATGACCGCGATGACTTGACGTGTAGATTCGAGATACTTAAAACGCGCATCTACGAAAAGCAAGAACAAAGACAAAACTGAAAAAAACACCAGCCTCGCGACCGCACTTGGGCCGCGATTGAAGAAGCGAAGCGTTCTAGTGTCTTCCAAGTTGAAACAGATCAGTCAGAGGTGAAGATGTTGCTGTATTTATCCATGCTGTCGAGCGCCTTGCCGGAACCGCGCACCACGCATGTCAAAGGATTATCCGCAATGACCACAGGCAAGCCGGTCTCTTCCATCAGCAGGCGGTCGAGATCACGCAACAATGCGCCACCACCAGTCAACACCATACCTTTGCTGGCGATGTCCGCACCCAACTCAGGGGGGGTTTGTTCCAACGCAGTCTTCACCGCACTCACGATACTGTTCAACGGATCGGTCAAGGCTTCCAAAATTTCGTTGCTGGAAATGGTGAAGCTACGAGGCACGCCTTCTGCCAAGTTACGACCGTTCACTTCCATCTCGCGCACTTCGCTGCCGGGGAAGGCCGAGCCGATTTGCTTTTTGATCAATTCAGCCGTCGTCTCGCCGATGAGCATGCCGTAGTTGCGGCGAATGTAGTTGATGATGGCATCGTCGAACTTGTCACCCCCCACGCGCACCGAACCCGAGTACACCGCGCCCCCCAAGGAGATGACACCCACCTCGGTTGTGCCACCACCGATATCCACCACCATGGAACCAGTTGCCTCTTCCACTGGCAAATCAGCGCCAATCGCAGCAGCCATGGGCTCTTCAATCAATTCAACACGGCGCGCACCTGCGCCGTAAGCGGATTCACGAATCGCGCGGCGCTCAACTTGAGTTGAACCGCACGGTACGCAAATGACAATGCGCGGACTAGGCGTGAAAATACTGGATTTGTGTACGCGACGGATGAACTGCTTGAGCATCTGTTCAGTCACGGTGAAGTCAGCGATCACGCCGTCTTTCATCGGACGGATGGCCGTGATGTTGCCAGGGGTACGGCCCAACATCTGCTTCGCTGCGAGACCGACTTGCTGAATCACTTTTTTACCATTCGGCCCACCTTCTTGACGAATCGCCACCACGGACGGCTCATTCAGCACGATGCCTTGGCCGCGCAACCAGATGAGCGTATTGGCTGTGCCGAGGTCAATTGCGAGGTCGTTGGAAAAATAGCTGTCGAAATACTTGAGCATGTTGTGTCCTGTAGTCTGAATTGGAGTGCCGCGAATAGGGCGCGTATGATAACCTATCGCCCTTATTTGAATAAAGAATTTGCTATGTCTTTAAGTACCCAAGATGTTGAAAAAGTGGCTCGTTTAGCCCGTCTCGCCATGACCTCTACCGAAATCGAAACCGCGCGCGCCCAGCTCTCGGGCATTTTTGGCCTTATCGCCGAAATGCAAGCCGTGGATACCACGGGAGTCGCCCCGATGTCGCACAGCCAAGATTTAGCGCAGCGCTTACGTTCCGATGTCGTCAGCGAATCCAATCAGCGTGAAGCTTTCCAAGCCATCGCCCCCCAAGTGGAAAACGGCCTCTACCTCGTTCCACAAGTTATCGAGTAATCCCACATGATTGAATCCAGCCTCTCACAGATGGGCGCAGCATTGCGCGCCAAAAAAATATCCAGCGTCGAACTGACCCAGCTCTACCTCGACCGTATCGCCCAACTCAATCCCGCGCTAAACGCCTACATCACACTGCGTCCTGATGCGTCATTAGCGCAAGCTAAAGCCGCTGATGCGCGCATCGCGGCAGGCACTGCCGACGCCTTGACGGGCATCCCCTTCGGGCAAAAAGACATCTTCTGTGCGAAAGATTGGCTGACCACCTGCGGCTCGAAAATGCTGCACAACTTTGTATCGCCTTACGATGCGCACGTCATTTCGCAGTTCAACAACGCAGGTGCGGTGAATCTCGGCAAGACCAATATGGATGAGTTCGCCATGGGTTCGTCCAACGAGACATCACATTACGGCATCGTGAAAAATCCTTGGGATAAGGCGCGCGTACCGGGTGGATCTTCCGGCGGCACGGCTTCCGCTATCGCCTCACGCTTATGCGCCGCTGCGACAGGCACCGACACGGGCGGCTCAATTCGCCAACCCGCTGCTTTGTGCGGCATTTCAGGCCTGAAGCCCACCTATGGCGTGGTGTCGCGCTACGGCATGATTGCCTTCGCTTCCAGTCTCGACCAAGCGGGCCCGATGGGACGCAGCGCAGAAGATTTAGCGCTCATGCTCAACACCATGGCGGGATTCGATGAGCGCGATTCGACTTCGTTACAGCGTGACAAAGAAGATTACGCACGTGACTTGAATAAGCCCTTGAGCGGCCTGCGCATCGGCATTCCCAAAGAGTTTTTTGCAGAAGGGCTAGATACTGATGTTGAACATGCCGTACAAGCCGCCATCGCCGAATATCAAAAGTTAGGTGCAACACTTGTCGACATCAGCCTGCCCAATACACGGCTTTCCATCCCCGTTTATTACGTGCTCGCTCCCGCAGAAGCCTCAAGCAATCTGTCGCGTTTTGATGGCGTGCGTTACGGTTATCGCGCCCCTGAATACACCGACCTTGCTGACATGTATGAGAAATCTCGCGCACAAGGCTTCGGTGATGAAGTGAAACGTCGCATCATGATTGGCACTTACGTTTTGTCTCACGGCTACTACGATGCCTACTATCTGCAAGCACAAAAAATACGTCGCCTCATCGCACAAGATTTCGTGGAAGCCTACAAACACTGCGACGTCATCATGGGTCCGACCTCACCTTCCACGGCGTTCAAGCTGGGCGAAAAGGGTGACGACCCCGTGCAGATGTATCTGTCTGACATCTACACCATCGCGGTGAATTTGGCTGGCTTGCCTGGCATGTCCATCCCCTGCGGATTCGGTGCGAACAACATGCCGGTCGGCTTGCAGATTATCGGCAACTATTTCGACGAAGCGCGCATGTTGAATGTGGCGCATCAATATCAACTGGCGACCGACTGGCACACAAAATTGCCGAACGGAATTTAAAAACATTTAGCCACAGAGATCACAGAGTACACAGAGAAATCCTCTGCCCATCCTCTGTAATTTCTGTGTGCTCTGTGGCTAAAAGGAATTGAAATATGACTTGGGAAATCGTCATCGGACTGGAAGTACACACCCAGCTTTCGACCAACACTAAAATTTTCTCCGGCGCATCAACTGCGTTCGGCTCTGAACCCAATACACAAGCGGATGCGGTGAGCCTCGCGTTGCCTGGCGTGTTTCCTGTGCTGAACAAAGGCGCAGTGGAACGCGCTATCAAATTCGGCTTGGCAACGGGTTCGTACATCGCGCCGCATTCGGTATTTGCGCGCAAAAATTATTTCTATCCTGACTTGCCCAAGGGCTATCAAATTAGCCAGATGGACTTGCCTGTTGTAGGCCAAGGTGCACTGACGATTTTGGTTGAGCCTTTATCTGGGAATGCAAAACCTTACGAGAAAACCGTGCGTATCACACGCGCACACTTGGAAGAAGACGCGGGTAAATCAGTGCATGGGGCAGCGCAGGGTATGACGGGCGTTGACTTAAATCGCGCAGGCACTCCTTTGCTAGAAATTGTTTCCGAGCCTGATATGTGTTCCGCTGCCGAGGCGGTGTCGTATGCCAAAGCCCTGCACACGCTGGTGCGCTGGATTGGCATTTGCGATGGCAATATGCAAGAAGGTTCGTTCCGTTGCGACGTGAACGTGTCAGTGCGCAAGTCTGGTGCGCCACTCGGCACACGTCGCGAAATCAAGAATCTGAACTCGTTCAAATTCATGCAACAAGCCATCGACTATGAAGTGCAATGGCAAATCGACACGCTGGAAAGCGGCGGCAAAATTCAACAAGCCACTATCCTGTTCAATCCTGACACGGGCGAAACACGTGCCATGCGCAGCAAAGAAGATGCGCACGACTATCGCTACTTCCCTGATCCCGATTTACTGCCGCTAGAAATTTCGCCCGAGTGGATTGAACAAGTACGCGCGACGTTGCCAGAACTGCCACACACCAAACAAGTACGCTATGTAAATGAGTTAGGCTTATCGGCGTATGACGCGAGTATGTTGACTTCGTCGCGCGAGATGGCCGACTTCTTCGAAACTGTACTTTCTGCCGTACCCAACGATGCAAAGATGTGTGCGAACTGGATCATGGGCGAGGTCAATGCGCAGTTGAATCGCGACGGTCTCGACATGTCGCAATCACCCATCACAGCACAACAGTTGGGAGGTATATTGAAACGCATCGCGGACGACACCCTTTCCAATTCGGGCGCGAAAGATGTGTTTCGCACCATGTGGGCAGAGGGTGGCGACGCCGATGCCATCATCGAAGCCAAAGGCTTGAAGCAAGTCTCCGACAGCGGTGCGATTGAGGCGATTGTGGATGGCGTTATGGCTGCCAATGCAGAAAAAGTAGCGGAATACCGTAGCGGCAAGGACAAGTTGTTTGGCTTCTTCGTCGGTGCGGCGATGAAAGCAAGCCAAGGCAAAGCCAATCCAGCGCAGTTGAATGAGGTGTTGAAACAAAAACTCGCGGGCTAGGTCGCCGCGCCATTGATAGGAGACGAATCATGTTACGTTCAATTTTTCTAGCGGTTCTGTTAAGCCAATTATTAAGTGCCTGCGGAACCAATCCCGTCACTGGAAAGAAAGAGCTTCAGTTCGTTTCTGAATCCGAAGAAATTAGCATGGGGCAACAGAACTACGCGCCTGCACGTCAGCAACAAGGCGGCGATTACATCATCGACCCAGAATTAACCGCCTATGTGCAAAGCGTGGGCAACAAATTAGCCGCCGTTGCCGATCGCAAACTGCCTTACGAATTTGTAGTGCTGAATGATTCCGTGCCGAATGCGTGGGCCATGCCCGGCGGCAAAATTGCTTTTAATCGCGGCCTGCTTTATGAGCTGAATAGCGAGGCGGAATTAGCTGCCGTGTTGAGCCACGAGATTGTGCACGCTGCGGCACGCCACGGTGCTAAAGGTATGGAATCAGGCATGTTATTGCAAGGCGCAGTACTGGCCACCGGCATCTACACGCAAGATAAGAGCTACGCTAATTTAGCGGTAGGCGCGGCGCAATTAAGCTCGCAACTTATTTCCACCAAATACGGACGCGACAACGAATCGGAATCTGACCGCTACGGCATGATTTATATGAAACGTGCGGGCTATGATTTGCGCGCCGCCGTCACCTTGCAAGAAACTTTTGTGCGCTTAAGCCAAGGCCAACAAAGCGATTTCATTTCCGGCTTATTTGCCAGCCACCCTCCATCAGAAGAACGTGTTGCAGCCAACAAAGCCACCCTCGCCGAGTTGGGCGAAGGCGGCTTTATGGGACGTGAAATCTATGCACAAAAAGTTGGGAAGCTGAAAGCCACGCGTAGCGCCTACAACGCCTACGACCAAGGCGTGCAAGCGCTGGGCAAGGGCGACGCAAACAAAGCGTCCACACTGGCGAAACAAGCCACAACGGGGGAGCCACGTGAGGCGCGCTTCCAAGAATTATTAGGCGACATTGCGCTAACGCAAAAAAATAATGCGGGCGCACTGACTTTTTATCAACGCGCGATTCAGATGCAACCTGATTACTTCCGCCCTCATTTACAAAGCGGCATCGCGTTAAAAAATATGGGGCGCAATCCTGAAGCCGAGCTGGCCTTGAGCAAAAGCAACACCTTACTGCCCACCGCTCCAGCTCATGCACTACTCGGCTCCCTCGCAGAATCCCGCGGCGATGTGAATGCTGCGATGCAAAATTACAGCGCGGCCGCAGGCTCAAATTCCAGCGCAGGGCAATTCGCCGCTACCAATTTAACCCGCCTCGATTTGCCGCGTAATCCCAGCAAATATTTGAAAAGTGGCGTGCAAGCGGATGCCCAAGGCAACCTCTACGCCGTCGTGCAAAACCCCACCGGCGTGAGCGTCAACAATGTGCAAGTGCGCGTCGTGCAATTCGACGCTACCACGCGCCAACCCATCGCACAAAGCCAGCCGCTCTTAATCAAAGGCAACATTGCTTCCAATCAACAAAGCAATGTGGCGGTAGGCCTACGTGTGAAGACGGAACAAGAACTGGCGTTATTCCAAGTGCAAATTTTGGGAGCGGCGGTGAGTAAGTAAATTTCGGGGCAAGGCGATGCAATCACGGCTTAAAGTCGGCGAGAATTTATGATGCTTCTAGGCATTATCTGGGCTGTATTTGCGCCCTTGCTGCTCCTGATTCCAATGGGCGCAATATATCTAGCCGCAGGCTGGATAACTGCCTTGAGTACCAAGAAACACAAAATTTTCTTCGCTGCGGGAATCACCCTTTCAGTCGTATTTTTCATGTGGCTTCAAGCTTCCATTAAGTTTGATGCGCATTGCCAAGCAATGGGTGAACCTCAAATTTTCGAGAAGCAAAAGGTTGACGGATTTTTCCTGGACGACAGCACTGCTAACAGCTTCGGCATGCGCTATCTTCAAGAAGAAGGCTTCTTGTGGATGGAGGCGAGGAGCATTTACAACCGAGATGGATTTACTCGCTATGAGGTCAGTCCAACGGGGATCAATCAGAAAGAGGTTGATAAACTCACGGCCCGCATCGAAGTGAAGTCTGCGTTTGATGAAGATGCTCTATCCAGCACAACGCGCCTAACGATTAGTGACATGCAGTCACGCAAGGTGCTGGCTCAAGCAGGAAATTCATATTTTAAGGGGGGCGCGGTGCGTGTGGTTCTCGGCGCTTGGGGTACACAGTCCTGCCCTTCACTTCAAACAGCTTCAGGCTCGGAAGCGTTCAACCAGTTTTATCATTTAGCCAAACAGACGTTGCGATAGGCTTTAGCTTATTGGCAATTTAGACAGGCTTATTCGCACCCCTTACCCTGCTATTTCAAATCGCATCACCCGATAAAAATTTCCGAAGCAATGTTCAACTTCTGGCGTACCCGCCAGCGTCTTGCCTTGACGTTGTAAGGCGGCACTCAATTTCCCTGCGACATCCTCTTTCCAAAAGCTTGGCAGGAAAGGCTCTAGATGACCAATGATGAAACGCGTTGGCCAGAAGCGATACAACAGATGTCCACGCGGGGTATCACCGTATTCGGTGATGAGCACCGATCCACCTCGTTTCACCACGCGCGCGATCTCGTCGTACACATGTTGACGCGCTTCGGGCGGCAGTTCGTGGAAGAGGAAAAACAGAATCACTTGATCGAATGCATCGCTGGCATAACCTAACGATTCAGCATTCATGCGCGTAAGCAGGCAGCGGTCTGCCACATCGGTGGTTTTGCCACGCGCCAATTCCAACTGTCCTATCGCGACATCACACAGATGCACTTCGTTATCAGTGTGATGTACCAGCGATGGTGTCAACTTGCCGTACACGCAGGTGAGTTGCAGCAGCTTGGCACCCGGCTTGCGCTCCACATGGGCGAGCGTCTTTTGCATCAGTTTTTCGTATTGACCAAACAAGATGGCATTGATGATGGGCTGGTGATCGAAGAACCAGATGCTTCTGGGCCACAGATAGGCCCACCAGTAATGACGCGCTAGATATTCTGGGACGCCGCCGTTTTGGAATCGTTTGTAGATCGCCATTGTTAACTCTTCAGTAAGCCGCGCGGTTTGTGCGGTGCGTTGGCGAATAGTCGGTCATACAGCCAATTCGGCAATCGCCTCATCAGCCAACCCACGACACCCATTTGCCACGGCACGACGGCAAAGGAACAACCTCGTTCGATGACGCGCACCATGCGTTGTGCCGCCACTTCTGGCGCGAGAATGAATGGCATGGGATAGGGGTTGATGTCGGTCATCGGCGTCTTGATGTAACCCGGCGCGATGGTGACAACCGTCACGCCACTGCC
>JAGVFD010000256.1 GCA_020057805.1 Sideroxydans sp.
AAGAAAGCGTGTTGAGACAGAAATTTTGCAGTCACGCCAAGTCTTCGGGGTGAATCAAGGCGCTTATCGTGTCACGACTTAAAGAGAAATAGTCCAAGCCCAGCCAATGAAAGACCTCGCGCGACCAATACATTTTTTGCGTCGCCACTTCGTATTCCCACACCCCCATTTGCGCCGAATCCAAGGCCATACTTAAGCGTCGCTCGCTTTCAATTAAGCTCATCTCCGCATGCTTACGCTCGCTTAAATCAACATGCGTGCCCAGCATACGCAACACTTTTCCCTCTGCATCGCGTTCCACCACACTGCCACGACACAATATCCATTTATAGCTGCCATCTTTGCACAGCATACGATGCTCGCTACTGTATTGCCCCTCGCAGCCACCCTCCACGTAAGCCTGAAATTTGGCTATAGCCTGCATTGCCTCATCTGGGTGTAATAGATTCCTCACGTCACTCGGCTTGTGACCTAACTCTTCCTCACCGTAGCCCAGCATGGCCGTATAGCCTTTTGAATAACTCGCACTATCACCGTGTATATCCCAATCCCAAATCGCATCACCTGTGCTTTCTAGCGCCAGCTTCCAACGCGCATCGAGTCGACGCTGCACCTCGTATTCTTCTTCAGAGGCGAGTTGATGACGTTGCAAACGATCAAATTCGCCGAACATAAAAAGCAAGGTGAGCAAATAAAGCACGCCCGTAAAAAGATCAAAAACGGAATAGCCAGACTCCAACAAAGGAACGTAATGCGCCACCACCAATGCCACAAAAATTAAGAGCATCCACAGCATACCGCGCAGCATGCCTTGCAAAAACAAAGCTGCTGCGGCCAATAAAAAGAAAATGGATAAGCGATTAGATTGATAAGGCGCGAGCAGGTAAATGGAATAGCACAAGGCAAAAGAGAGCAGCAGCGCGAGTGTGCTCCACAGCTCGATGCGCTGGCGATTGCGCTTCAATCCCACCAAAATAGCAATCGACAGCAGCACAAAACCAAAATCAATCACACCCATCAAAGGGCTGAACTGCCACCGATAAAAGCCCATGCCAAAGGCAATCAACGCCACCAAAGAGAGGACGCTCGTGAGGTAAATAATTTTGTATTTGAGGTGTTGCTCGTATTCAGCGAAGTGCTGGTTAAGACACAACAGATTAAGCAATTTCGCTATCATCATGCAGCCCTTTATGAACGAATTGCCGCGGCATTTCAATTTTAGCCGCTTCTTTTTTGCATCATTGATACGCTGAAATGTTGCGTTACTAGCAATAAAAATAGACTGTCTGCGCGAGCATCTTACGCTACGACCCGTCTGGCAGGGAAAGCCAGCGTGAAGGTGCTGCCTTTACCTTCTTCGCTCGCAATTTCCAATGCTGCCTGATGGCGCATGGCGATGTGCTTCACAATGGCCAGCCCCAATCCCGTGCCACCGGTTTCACGTGAGCGACTGCGGTCGACGCGATAGAAGCGTTCAGTCAAACGTGGAATATGTTGTGCAGCAATGCCGATGCCGCTGTCCTTCACTGCGAATTGCGCCTGCCCTGCTGCGGTCGTCCACGACATCCAAATATCGCCACCGTTAGGGGTGTAGCGAATTGCGTTGGTCAACAGATTGAGGAAGGCGCTGCGCAACTCTTCCGCGCTACCTATAAGCTGCGGTGCACCCTCGATATTCAAATGGATAGTGTGCTTACCTTGGCTCACGGCTTCGCCTTCATGTTGAATGTCAGCTAGCATCGCCGCAACGCCCACCGATTCTTCGCGCACGGGATTTTGTTCATTTTCTAAACGCGACAATGCCAGCAAATCATCCACCAAACTTTCCATGCGTACGGTTTGCTCACCCATTAAATTCAGGGCGCGGCGCGCCATTGCATTTTCGAGCTGCGGCATGTCGTGCATGGTTTCCACAAAGCCATTCACCACGGTAAGCGGTGTGCGTAATTCGTGCGAAACATTAGCCACAAAGTCACGACGCATGGTTTCCATACGCTCACGCTGGGTGATGTTGCTGCTGATCAACAGGTGCTTGCCTTTTCCGTAGGGAACGAGATTAATGGATAGCACCAAGCCCGCTTGGCGCGACTCACGCAATATCAGCGGATCGGCAAAGCTACGCAGTGCAAGGTATTGCACAAATTCTGGCTGGCGTGCGAGATAGGTAATTTGTTGCCCGGTATCGCGCATCACATCCAAGCCAAAATGCTGCTCGGCCAAGCGATTGCACCATTCGATACGGTCTGTCGCATCCAGAATAACCACGCCATCAGGCAAAGCAGCGGTGGCTTGTTCAAGTTGCAATAAAGCGGCGGCATGTTGTTCGCGCTCTTTTCTTTGCTTGCGCGTCATCTTGTTCAAACGCGAGAAAGCGTCTTCCCATAAGCCGGTGCCATCGGGCACGCTGCTGTCGGGCGCATCGAGCCAGCGTTGCAAATCAGAGAGATTGCGTAGGTGTGAAATGAAGCGCAAAAGGATGCCGCCAGCAAACAGCAACGATGCAGGTAATGCGCCTGCCACTCCCCAAAGTAAAAGGGAGGCGACCAAGAGCAGCAAAGGAAAAATTAATGCGCGTTGCCAGAAATCAAACACAGCCGACACCTTAAGGATGAGGTGGCGGAATTATACGGTGGGATGCGTGTGCTGCGGGACGAACGCACGCTGGAGCAGCTTGATTTATTCTTTGGAGAAACGATAACCGCTGCCACGTACGGTCTGAATTAGATTATCAGTCGCCGATGGCTCTAACGCTTGACGCAGACGGCGAATATGCACATCAATCGTGCGCTCTTCCACAAACACATGGTCGCCCCACACTTGGTCGAGCAATTGCGTGCGGCTATACACGCGCTCTGGATGCGTCATAAAAAAATGCAGCAAGCGAAATTCGGTGGGGCCCAGTTCAATGCTCGCACCGTTGGCATTCACACGATGCGTGGTGGGCGAAAGTTCAAGACCCTCGGCACGTACTAAATCGTCCGTCATTTGTGGCGCACGACGACGCAGTACAGCACGGATGCGCGCCATCAACTCGCGCGGGGAGAAAGGCTTGGTGATGTAATCATCGGCGCCGGCTTCAAGACCTTGTATTTTGTCGCGCTCGTCGGTGCGTGCGGTGAGCATGATAATGGGGATATCGCGCGTGCGTGAATCAGCACGCAAACGTTGCGCAAATTCAACACCTGACACGCCAGGCAACATCCAATCGAGCAAAATAAGGTCGGGCAAAGCACGGTTAATTTCGGTCTGCGCACTCGCCACATCGTAGGCTTGAATGGCGCGGTAGCCGCATTGCGCCACATTAAATGCGAGCAATTCTTGAATCGCGGGTTCGTCTTCTACCAGCAGAATGTTGGCGGTCGTCATCATTTTCTCCATCGAGGTTTATCCTTAAGTTTGCGATGGTATGAAAGAATTATGACAGGCACGTGACAGTCAGGCTGAATGTTCACTTTGCGTAACGATATGATGATTCGGATGCCGATGCGGTTCGACGTGTTGCCCCATCCAATTGGGTAACACGGAACCGACGATCATGCCGATGAAGCTCATCAACAATCCCAACAACTGCGGCGGCCAAATCGCGGAAGGCTCAAACACTTCACACAGCATCCACGTCGCCAAGCCCAACACCATCGCCGACAGCGCACCCTGCGAGTTGGCGCGTTTCCAATACAAGCCAAACGCCAATGGTACGAACGCCGCCACCAAGGTGATTTTGTAGGCACTCTCTACCATCTTAAAAATACTCAATTCAGAATTAAGTGCCACACCCAACACCACTGCACCAAATACCCACAAAGTAATACGCATGGCGCGCAAAAATTGTTTGTCACTCATGTCTTTGCGAATGAAATGCTTGAGGATGTTTTCGGTGAACGCGACGGAAGGTGCGAGCAAGGTGGCAGAAGAACAACTCATAATTGCCGACAGCAATGCGCCGAAAAAGATGACCTGTGCGAACACTGGCGTGTGTTCCAGAATCAGCGTGGGCAAAATCAATTGCGAATCTTGCTGCAACAAATTGCCAAACACGGTGGGGTCAACCAGCATTGCCGCATAAGCCAGGAACATCGGCACAAAGGCAAACAGGAAATACAGCGAACCGCCCAACACCGAGCCGCGCACGGCGGTCTTTTGATTCTTCGCCGAGGTGATGCGTTGAAACACATCTTGTTGCGGAATCGAGCCCAGCATCATCGTCAGCCATGCACCAATGAACGGTACCCAGTGCGTGTAATCGCCCTGCGGAAAAAAGTTGAGTTTGCCTGCCGCTTCCGCATGCGCCACCACTGCACTCACGCCGCCCGTCATGCCGCTAACAAACCACGCGATAAATAACATACCGCCCATGATGACCGTCATCTGCACAAAATCGAGCAAGGCCACCGACCACATGCCGCCAAAGGTGGTGTAGGTGAGCACGATGAGCGCGCCCACCACCATGCCCACTTCCTGCGATACCGCCCCGCCGCTCACCACGTTGAACACCAGCCCCAGCGCCATAATCTGCGCCGACACCCAGCCCAAGTACGACACCACAATGGTCACCGCCGCAATCAATTCCACTGCGCGGTTGTAACGCAAACGATAGAAATCGCCGATGGTAAGCAAGTTCATGCGATACAGTTTGTTGGCAAAAAACAGCCCCGCCAAAATCAAACACAACGCCGCCCCAAACGGATCCGCCACTACCCCGCCCATGCCCTCTTTCACAAACGTGGCCGAGATACCCAACACCGTTTCCGCGCCAAACCAAGTCGCAAACACCGTCGCTGTCACCATCGGCAATGGCAAATGCCGCCCCGCCACCGCAAAATCTTTCGCGCTATGCACCCGCGTAGCGGCATACATCCCGATACCCACCGACACCAATAGATAGAGAACAACGAACCCAATCAACATGACATGCAACTCACGGAATAAATAATGGCGGCGATTTTAGCAGTGTTACCAAAAACAAAAAGGCTGCCGGAATACGGCAGCCTTTTGATGCAGCAAGGTGAATTGATTACAGGTCTTTAGCGTGTGCGGCCAAGTATTTGGCTACGCCTTCGGTGCTGTCTTTCATGCCTGCTTTGCCTTTGCTCCAACCGGCTGGGCATACTTCACCGTGTTCTTCAGTGAATTGCAGAGCATCAATCATGCGCAGCATTTCGTCGATATTGCGCCCCAGTGGCAGGTCGTTCACTACTTGATGACGCACCACGCCTGCGCGGTCGATTAGGAACGAGCCACGATATGCCACGCCACCTTCAGCTTCTACGTCGTAGGCTTTGCAGATTTCGTGTTTGATGTCCGCTACCAGTGGGTAACGTACTTGTCCAATGCCGCCGTTGTTGATTGGTGTGTTCTTCCAGGCAAAGTGAGAGAACTGCGAGTCAATCGACACGCCGATGATTTCGACGTTGCGCTTTTGAAATTCTTCCAAACGGTGGTCGAAGGCGATGAGTTCGGAAGGGCACACGAAGGTGAAGTCGAGTGGGTAGAAAAACACGACGGCGTATTTTTGGCTGATGTGTTTTTTCAGGTTAAACGCTTCGTTAATTTCGTTGTTGCCCATAACGGCAACCGCGCTGAAATCGGGGGCTTGCTTACCTACGAGTACGGCCATGTTGTTCTCCTAAAGTGGTGGTTTTTGAAACTTGACTGAAATGCTAGGGTTTGGATTTTGCCAGATGCGGCGCGACTGTCAACCTTATGCAGTGAATTTTTTGATTACGCCTCGATTCCCGAAAACTGTGTGCGATGTAACTGCGCGTAGACCTTGCCTTTAGACAGTAATTCAGCGTGAGTGCCCGCTTCTACAATCTGGCCTTTTTGCAACACGACGATGCGGTCGGCTTTTTCAATGGTGGACAAACGATGCGCAACGACGAGTGAGGTGCGGCCTTGCATTAGGGTTTCCAATGCAGCTTGCACGTGACGTTCAGATTCGCTGTCCAGCGCGGAGGTGGCTTCGTCCAAAATCAGAATTGGGGCATCCTTCAAAATGGCGCGCGCAATGGCGATGCGTTGGCGCTGCCCACCCGAAAGTCGCACGCCTTTTTCGCCTACCAAGGTGTCCAATCCTAGGGGCATGTCGCGGATAAATTCCATGGCATGCGCTGCGGTAGCCGCCGCGACAATTTCGGCTTCGGGCACTTCGCGTATTTGGCCATAAGCAATGTTGGCGGCGATGGTGTCGTTAAATAGCACCACTTCTTGACTCACCAAGGCAATGTTGGCACGCAGACTAGCCAGCGATACATCAGCTAAATCATAGCCATCCAAGGTGATGCGTCCCTGCGTAGGTAAATAAAAGCGAGGCACTAAATTAGCCAACGTGCTTTTGCCACTGCCCGATGCGCCCACCAAAGCGAGGGATTGCCCCGCTGGAATATCCAAGCAGATGTCGTTCAACGCTAAACGTTCATCCAACTGATAGGACAAGCTGATGTGCTCAAACGCCAGTGCGCCCTTGGCGCGAGGCATGTCACGCTTGCCGCTATCCACTTCGCTGGCGGTGTCGATTAGCTCGAATACACTTTCCGCTGCGGCCAAGCCGCGTTGGATATATTCATTGATACTGGTGATGCGTTTGAGCGGCGCGGTGAGCATCAACATGGCGGTCACAAAAGACAAGAATCCGCCGACGGTAGTGGCGTCGCTTTTCGCTTGATCAATGGCGAGGAAGATAACAAAAGACAGTGCCACCGCCGCCACCATTTGTACGATGGGCACATTCGCTAGGGCTGCCATGGCCTGCTTCATCATGTGGCGGCGCACCCAATTAATTTCTTCGTTAAAGCGTGCTTGCTCGTACTGTTGCCCGCCGAACAACTTCACCACTTTATGCGCGGTGACGCTTTCTTCAATCACTTGGGTGATGCTGCCCATCGCGATTTGCGTGTCGCGACTAGCATTGCGTAAGCGACGGTTAATGGTGTGAATCACCAAGGCCACAATGGGCGCGACCACTAGAGAAATAAGCGTGAGCTTCCAATCCAGATAGAACAACCAGCCGAGCAAACCAACGATGATGATGGAATCACGAATGGTGATGGTGACCACGCTGGTGGCAGCAGCCGTGACGTTGGTCACGTCGTAAGTAAGTTTGGAAATGAGCAAGCCTGTGG
>JAGVFD010000152.1 GCA_020057805.1 Sideroxydans sp.
AAAAGCCTCACATTTCTGCGAGGCTTTTAAGTCTGGTGGGTCGTGCGGGGATCGAACCTGCGACAAACGGATTAAGAGTCCGCTGCTCTACCAGCTGGGCTAACGACCCGGAAGAGGCGCGCATTCTAGGGGAGCGCGTAAATTTGTCAAGGAATTTATCCTGTGCGAATGGCACTGCAATGCCCATTCCACATGCTCTCGCACCAAGATTGATGAATTGTGTTGACGCATCTGCAACGCATTGATTACTTCAGTGGTGGTGGGAGCATTACCTAAAGCCACGGCGATGTTGCGCAGCCATTGTTCATGCCCGATACGATATATAGGACTGCCTGCTAGTCGTTGCAGGAAGGTTGCTTCATCCCATACAAAAAGGTTAGCAAGACTGACATCGTCCAATCCATTACGGATAGCGAAGTCAGGCTCAATAGTCTTTTGTGCAAAGCGATTCCACGGACACACTAACTGACAATCGTCACAACCATAAATTCGATTGCCCATCAACGAACGCAACTCCACAGGAATACTGCCTTTAAGTTCGATGGTGAGGTAGGAGATGCAGCGCCGCGCATCAAGTTGGTAAGGCGCGGTAATGGCTTGTGTGGGGCAGATGGTGATACAGGCATTGCAAGTGCCACAGTGGTTATCTTCAGACACATCGACGGTAAGGGGCAAGTCAATAAATATCTCCCCTAAAAAAAACCATGAACCTTGTTCGCGCGACAACAGCAAGGTGTGCTTGCCACGCCAACCCAATTGCGCCTTCTGCGCTAACGCTACTTCCAACACTGGCGCGCTATCAGTGAACACACGACACTGACAATCCACCTCGCTACGAATCTGTTGCGCTAACTTCTCTAAGCGCGCACGCAATACTTTGTGATAATCGCGCCCCAAGGCATAGCGTGAAATAAACGCGCGTGAGCCGTCTTGCAACACCGCATCCGTATCTTTTGCATGTTCAGGGTAGTAGTTCATGCGTACTGAAATAACGCGCAAAGTGCCTGGCAACAGCTCGGCCGGGCGAGCACGTTTCACTCCATGTTTTGCCATATAATCCATCGCGCCGTGACGTCCGTCTGCTAGCCATTGCAGCAGGTGCGCCTCGGCAGATTCTAGGTGAGTATCGCTGATGCCCACGTCTTGAAAACCGAGCGCCCTTCCCCACGCCTTAATGCGTAAGGTGAGTGCGTCGTAATGTGTGTGAGGTATTGCGTTTTGCATGTATCCAATCATAGCCGAAGTGATGTCATTGAGCCTCGCGTCATCAAGCGGCAGCTTGTTTTAAGCCTTGCCGATGAGGCTGCCACGCTCAATTGCGGCGCGCAATTTTCCCGCGTCTTACGTGACGGGCTGGTTATTTATTTACGCGGTGATTTAGGCGCAGGCAAAACCACATGGGTACGCGCCGTGTTGCAAGCATTAGGGCATGCGGGGCGGGTTAAAAGCCCCAGCTACACCTTGTTAGAACGCTATGAAGCGGGCGGGTTACACTTGCGTCACTTTGATTTGTATCGCTTTCGCGATGCCGAAGAATGGGAAACTTCCGGTTTTCGCGATGAATTTGATGGGCGCAACATCTGCTTGGTGGAGTGGCCGCAGCAGGCAGCAAATTTGCTCCCCGCCGCCGACCTTCAACTCAATTTCGAGATTCAAAATGAAGGGCGTGAATTACGCCTTAATGCCCTGTCTCCTTTAGGTGAGCAATGTCTAAACGATTTTTCAATTTAATTTTTATCGCACTTACGTGCCACTTGGCCTGCTACCTGCCAACGGCCCATGCCGAAATCGCCATCAACTCGGCGCGCGTTTGGCCCGCACAGGATTACACCCGCCTCACCCTCGAATCCAAGCAAGCCATTAGCTACAAGCTGTTCACCCTCAAGAATCCTGAACGCTTGGTGATTGATTTAGACGCCGTGCAAATCAATGCAGAATTAAACACCCTAGTGAACAAAATTGGACGCGACGACCCTTACGTAAAAAGCGTGCGGGTAGGCAAGTTCAAACCAGGGGTAGTGCGCTTGGTGCTCGACCTCAAAGCCGAAGTGAAACCACAACTTTTCAACCTCAAACCCGTGGGCAATTACGGCCACCGCATGGTGTTGGATGTGTACCCGCTCATCCCCGTTGACCCCTTGATGGCGCTGGCTCAACAAGGTGAAACGCAACTCATCACCTCCACCGCCACTACACCACTTACTGAAACGCCCACCGTTGCGCTCACGCCAAGTAACGACCTCGTTATTCCTGTTGCGCCCACCGCAACACCCGCCACTCCCAAAGCGCCCGCCCCCATCCATTCTGAATTAAGCACACGCGTACTCGTGGTGGCAGTGGATGCGGGGCATGGCGGCGAAGACCCCGGCGCACGCGGACATCGCGGCTCGCATGAAAAAGACATCACGCTCAACATCGCACGCCGACTCAAAGCACAAATTGACGCCATACCCGGCATGCGTGGCGTATTAGTGCGCGATGGGGATTACTTTATTCCGCTAGTGGGGCGCGTTGAAAAAGCACGCAAGGCCCATGCCGATTTATTTATTTCGATTCACGCTGATGCCTTCGTCAAACCCCATGCACGCGGCTCATCGGTATTCGCACTCTCTGAACGTGGCGCAACCAGCGCCTCCGCGCGTTGGCTCGCCAAAAAAGAAAATGAAGCAGACTTAATTGGCGGCGTGAACCTCGCTATCAAAGACCCCTACCTCGCACGCACCCTGCTTGACCTATCGCAAACTGCCACCATTAACGACAGCATGAAACTCGCCAAACACGTGCTGAAAGAAGTAGGCAACATCAACACCCTACATCGCGGGCATGTAGAACAAGCAGGATTCGCCGTACTCAAATCTCCCGACATCCCCTCCATCTTGGTAGAGACCGCCTTCATCAGCAATCCAGATGAAGAAAAACGCCTACAAGATGACGACTACCAAGATCAAATGGCGAGCGCCATTTTGGGAGGGATTAAACGTTACTTCGCCGCCAATCCCGCACTGTCCAAACAAAAAGTCGCGCTGGGCAACTAACCCAGCGCGACTTTTTAGATGGCTTGCTAATTACTGCGGACGGTAATTCGTCGTCGGCATCGCCTTGTAAATATAGTTCGGTTGAACAGCCGTCACTGCGCCGCCCGAACCATTCACATCTCCCTTCAATGCTTCTAATCCAGGATCACGGCTAAAGCGAATTTCATATTGGCTATTGCCCAGCGGGGTCAACATGGTCACACCATATTGCGCAAACACGCGACGAATTGCTGCCTCACCTGTCGCACCCGCCACCGCTGCTTGCACAATATAGCTAGGCAAAGCTGCCTGCCCATAAACTCGCGGTTCTGTGGTTACATTCGGCATGGCTGCTCCTACGGTGGGCACACTCGGCAACGCCTCGCGTGAAGGTTTAGGCGCTTGCGAACAGCAACTCACCGAGGTTAGCACCAGCGCACCCAACACCAAACTCATCATTGATTTTTTCATCATTGCACTCCCACGCTAATACCGGTTGGCGCATTGATATAAGTAATCGCACCCAGCGCATCCACCGCCTTACCCGTGCTCGTTTTGCCCGCTAAAGAAGGCGTTGCACGCCCCCCGTTCTTAATCGCACTCACCACATCTAACGCGGTGTACTGGGGATTTTGCGCCCACACCAAAGCCGCCACTCCAGCCACCTGCGGTGTCGCCATCGACGTGCCATCAATCGTGTGGTAACTCGTGGAGTTGTAGGTTAGTGTTTCAATCGAAAAAGCGGTAAGAGACACGCCCTTCGCCCCCGCTGAACCAACAGCAGATTTCATTTGAACGCCGATTGAACAAGGATAAGGGGCGGCAGCGGTGGCGAGAGTAATGCAAGGGGTGATATCACCTTCGATAGGTAGCAATGAAGTTCCTGTATCCGTATTGGTTGCTGAACCTGATAAAAAGCCGTTCACAAAAGGATCTCCTGTACCCGCCATATAGTTAACGCTGAATACATCACCACTTAATACGTGAATTTCTGCGACGGCTTTCATAATCGCCACATCGCCCGTCAAATTAAAAGTTTTATAAGCCCTATCCGTTGTGTTTGTTTTGTATTTTGCCGCACCACCATAGATAGCGGGATTATTCAACCATCCTGGATACAGAGTGTCTTCACCCCAACCATTTACAGTAGTTGATGTGTAAGTCCATCCTGTCACAGGAATTGCAGGCGCTGCGGTAGTTTGAGCCACAAAATCCGTGTAAGTCGCATTCGTTCCTGGCCATGTACTCACGATATTCGTTCCTGGTGCGCCCACATCCACACTGGTTACGCCTCGATTAGAGAAGCTTGCCAGCGCATAGTTTTGATCTAGCGCGGCTACACAAATTAGATTCGGGTGAGTGAAATTGCATGGCCAACTCGGCGTACTCGCTCCGTCATTGTTCGTATTTTCATTACCCGCTGCGACTACAACCACTACCCCATTATTTTGTGCATTCGTAATTACACTTGCAAATGCAGGGTCATATCCCCCACCCCCACCTAAACTCATGTTGATGATTTTTGCACCGTTCGTCACGGCGTAATTTACCCCCGCAATAATGCTAGAAGTCGAACCCGAACCCGTCGCATCCAATACGCGTACTGCCATCAATTTAGCCGTCCAACATACGCCAGCAACGCCAATACCGTTATTACCTTGCGCAGCAATCGTACCTGCCACATGCGTGCCATGCCCCGCTCTGTCCATAGGATCACTGCCTGCGCCCGTCGCCACATCGTACGCAAAATTTTGACCGTGCTTGGCATTACCTGTCCACATATTGTTAATCAAATCGGTAGAGTTGTAATTGATACCAGAGTCCACGACGGCAATCACCACCGAGCTGCAATCGGTGTTGATGTTCCACGCGGCTTCCAGATTCATGTCTTTGCCCGCAATACCTTGTTTAGGTAAATACGTGCCTGATGTAACGATTTGAGCATTATTTTTCGCCGCCCATAACTGACCATATTGAGGGTCGTTAGGCACTGCGCTAGCGTGATAAATATAGTTAGGTTGCGCATAGGCAACATTGGGGTCATTGGCATAAGCCGCGACTGCACTTTCTACAGTTTGATCGGGAGTCAGCGTGGCAACCACCAAACTATTGCGACCGCCCACGGTTTGAAAGCTTTGTGCACCGTAAGCACGGACTGTTTGAGAACGCGCAGCGGCACTCACGCCTGTTTTGAATTGCACCAATACTTCGTCAGGTGCATAGCGTGCGCCACTCACATTCCATGTTGTAGCTGCCATGGCGGAGGTTTGTAACAACGCCAACAAGGCGCCACCAAGCAATGAAATTCTTTGCATATTTTTCATGTGTATTGCCCCTTAACTTAATACGGCACGCTAAATGTAAATGCAGCGGAAGGCACGCTTTTGCTACCGATAGCGCCTGGCGAATTCATGGCGGAATAGGCACTCACGGTGACGTTGTAATCGCCGCTCATCAATGTTTTGGTGATGCTAGTTGGTGCTGCCACGCCTGAAACATACGGCACATCAATGGGCGCTTGGCCGTTAATGATTACCGTGTAGCCGCCCCCTGCGCGATTCACTGCAGCTTCTCTATTCGCCGTCCAATTCACCGTGACAGTGTGTGCGGTGGGCGTAGGTGCGGGAGTTGAAGAGCCTCCACCACAAGCAGAAAGTTGCGCGATGGCCAAGGCCGCGAGAATGAATTTGAAGGTCTTTTGATTAATCACGATACATCCCTAGGTAGTCGTCAAAAATGAGGTGGCGAATCTTAAATAGATAGCGCAAATACCACAAACTAAAAAAGTGTTTTTTTGTTAAACGGGGAACACGCCCGTAGATAAGTAACGGTCGCCGCGATCACACACGATGAATACGATGGTGGCGTTTTGTACTTGTTGCGAGAGGCGCAAGCCCACGCTTAATGCGCCGCCCGATGAGACACCACAAAAAATACCTTCTTCTTTGGCTAAACGACGCGTCATTACTTCGGCGTCTTGCTGCCCCACGTACGCCACCTCATCCACATTTTGGGGGCTGTAAATTTTAGGTAGATAGGCTTCGGGCCATTTGCGAATACCAGGGATTTGAGCGCCCTCTTCCGGTTGCACCCCAATCACTTGAATAGCGGGATTGTGTTCTTTGAAAAAACGCGAGCAGCCCATGAGCGTGCCCGTCGTGCCCATGCTGCTCACAAAATGGGTGATGCCGCCCTGTGTGTCACGCCAAATTTCGGGAGCCGTCCCTTCATAGTGCGCAAGCGGATTATCAGGATTGGCGAACTGGTCGAGGATGATTCCACGCCCAGCATCGCGCAGTTTTTCTGCGGTGTCGCGCGCCAGCTCCATACTGCCCGCTTTAGGCGTGAGGATGAGTTCTGCACCAAAGGCGCGCATGGTTTGGCGGCGTTCGATGCTTTGATTATCCGGCATCACCAAAATTAAGTTGTAGCCGCGCATGGCTGCCGCCATTGCCAGTGCAATGCCCGTGTTGCCACTAGTCGCTTCAATAAGCGTGTCGCCTGGCTTAATCGCGCCGCGTTCCTCTGCGCGCCGAATCATGGAAAGCGCAGGTCTATCCTTCACCGAGCCTGCCGGATTATTGCCTTCCAGTTTGGCGAGGAGGATGTTTGAAGTGTTGCCGGGGATGCGTTTTAGTCTGACTAGGGGCGTGTTACCTACAAAGTCATCAAGTGTTTTATACATTTTTCAGTTCCATCATTTTTGTTCTAAAAATAGAAAACGCCAGCATGATAAATACTGGCGTTTTGTTTTGCTCTGAATGATTTAGATTGCGATACCCGCCGCGTCGAATAGGCCGTCAAATAAAATTGAGCTCAAATAACGCTCTCCCGAATCGGGCAGGATGACGACAATGGTCTTGCCTGCATTTTCTGGTTTCTTGGCGAGACGCACCGCCACGGCCACCGCAGCGCCGCACGAAATACCCGAAAGGATGCCTTCCTCACGCGCCAGTCGCCGCGCATACAACACCGCCTCTTCGTTGCTTACTTGCTCAATGTCATCAACCAGCGACATATCCAATGTGGCAGGAACAAAACCTGCGCCTATGCCTTGGATTTTATGCGGCGCAGGTTTAATTTCTTCGCCATTGCGTTTTTGACTGAGTACGGGGCTGGCAGAGGGCTCTACGGCAACCGAGCGGATGGCTTTGCCTTTAGTTTTTTTGATGTAACGCGAAATACCTGTAATCGTGCCGCCTGTGCCGACACCTGACACCAAGATGTCAATTTTTCCATCGGTGTCTTCCCAAATTTCAGGTCCCGTGGTGGCTTCGTGTATGGCAGGATTGGCGGGATTTTCAAACTGTTGCAGCAGCACGTATTTAGGGTCAGACGCGGCAATTTCTTTCGCTTTGGCAATTGCCCCGCTCATGCCTTTCGCGCCTTCGGTCAACACCAATTTAGCGCCATACGCCACCAGTAGTTTTCTACGTTCAACGCTCATTGTTTCGGGCATGGTAAGGGTGAGCGGTATGCCCCGTGCAGCCGCCACGAAAGCCAATGCGATACCCGTATTGCCGCTGGTAGGCTCAACGATTTCTTTGCCCGCCCCCAACACGCCTCGCTTCTCGGCATCGTCCACCATCGCCACACCGATGCGGCATTTGACGGAATAGGCAGGATTGCGCCCTTCGATTTTGGCAAAAATGGTGGCCTGCGCCCCCTCACCGATGCGATTCAATTTAACCAAGGGCGTATGCCCGACAGATAGCGAATTATTTGCGAATACCTTCGACATAATTTTCTCCTCGTTCGATTTACTAATGAATACCTAAAGTCTAACGGAATTTACGCACAAGACTAACTAACCACTCGGCATAAGCTAGGAAGATTTTCATCTAACCCGACACAAAAAAACCCGCCGTGCAATGCAGGGCGGGCTAATTTTTCAAAAGTAAAGCATCAGACCGACTTCGCTAACATGTGCTTCACATAGTTGGCCGTGCCTTGCTCTACCGTGAGGAAAGCATTCACATAGCCCACGTCACGCAAGGCTTGAATGTCAGCTTGTGTGTAGCTTTGATATTTACCACGCAAGGCATCGGGGAAGGGAGTGTAGCGAATAAGTTGCTGCTCATGCATCTGCGCAATGCTTAATGCGCTCTCTCCTTTTTCGGCACGCAAAGTATTGATGGTGG
>JAGVFD010000253.1 GCA_020057805.1 Sideroxydans sp.
CCAGCCGTGGTAGAAGAGTTGCGCGAAGCAGCGACCTTCTATGCCGAACGTGCAGACCAAACACTTGGCTTGGCGCTCGTTTCCGAATTTGAGCGTGCCCTCAACTTTCTTTCCATCAACCCAGAACTTGGCGCAGTCTGGCGTGGCACTGCAAGACGCTTCACTTTGCGCCGCTTCCCTTACAACCTCGTATATCGAATCAAATCCGATGAGCTTCAAGTCATTGCGTTAGCACACCAACGCAGACGTCCAAGCTATTGGAAGAACCGGAACTGAAACACTACAAGCTACTCACCTCATGAACTGGCTACTAGGACTGTTAAGCGACAAGACCAGAGAGACCCTCTCACTGCGCTGGTTCGGCCTCACCAAGATACCCGTGCTGTTCTACTTCGGCGTGTCGGTGACGGAGATATCGAAAGAGCGCATGGTCGTGCGCATCCCCTTGCGGCGCAGAACGAAGAACCACCTCGGCTCCATGTACTTCGGTGCACTCTGCGCTGGGGCAGACTGTGCAGCTGGCGCATTCGCCATGCACCTCATCAAACAACAACCCAAACATATCTCACTCGTATTCAAAGACTTCAGCGCAGAGTTCCTCAAGCGTGCTGAAGGGGATGTGGATTTTTGCTGTGCTCAAGGCAAAGAGATCGCCGAACTCGTCGCACAAGCACTGTCATCAGATGAGCGCGTCGAACGACAACTGGATGTAACTGCGACTGTGCCGTCGTTGGGGGATGAGGTGGTGGCTAGGTTTAGGCTGACGCTGTCGTTGAAGAGGCGGTCATAAAACTATTAGCGGGACATTTCATCGTTCAGAGCGCCACATCCAAAGCCGCTATTGGATTCCCGGAAACATTCTTACATGACGGATTGGTTCGCACATTCCCCGTCGTCGTATCTCCATCATCCATCTTGCTATCTATTGCGTTTGCCGCATCGCATGGAAGTTGACCAATCTCAATAACATTTAGGACAGTGACGGGATATGTTGTAACCGAAGCAGTACCTTTTGATTTGACCAATACATCCGCTGTCGAACCATTTTTGTATGGAGACTCGATTCCGGCTGCATTACCCTTTATATATCCCGCCTTGACGAGATGCACTGAAACGCAGCCTTGTTCCGCAGTCGTATCAAGCAAGCCATTTCCAATTGTTTTCGGTGATTGCGTCGATGGATCGATATTGCAGGTGTTACTAATGTCTGGGATGTCGTCTCCTGCTTTCGGCATATCCCCCGGCAGGTAGTGATAACGGCCTTTGAAATCGGCCATCGAACCTGACAAATCTTTAATTATTGAAATCGTGCCAGTAGTTTTGGTGTTGCCGATCACAATGCCGCTTTTGAGCATGACCGCGCCGAGAATCAGCCCGATGATGACCAGCACAATACTGATCTCGATCAATGTGAAACCAGAATGTTTATTCATCCTTCTTATCCAGCACTTCGCGGATGAATAGCGTAATCGAATACGCAATGCCGAAAGAAAGTAACAGCGCCCACAGAAGCATCTTTAGCAGCCCTATCGATGCAGGCAAACCGCCACTTGAGAGTGCCAATATCCAGAAGGCCAACAGGAAAATAGCGGGTGTCAGCAATAACGATAATTTGATGTGTGTTTTCATCGGTGCTATGGGCAGTTATTAAGAAGATTCGGGTAGCCTGAAATTAGTTGTGTATACGTTGGTCCATTGATTGTCCCACCTACGGTGGATGCAATCGTGTACACAACAACAGACGTAGCATTTGACGGTGAGGTACTGCCACAACTGCCAGAGATTGGGAGTCTTAACGACCCGTCTGATTTTAGTCTGCAAATGTTTGGTTGATTAGCGTATGTAATGGCACCGCCCCAAGGATCTGTTAAAGGAATCTTATTTTCTGTGAGCACGTACCCAAATGTCGAAGATGCAGGAGGTGCGCAAGTATTGGTATTGCCTGGAGAAAACATGTATCCAACTATGGCACCTCGAATATTGGCAACTTGTTCTACCCATAGAGATTCGGCACTTTTCAACGCCCCGTCTTTCACAAGAGGTGTTATCAAATCGTTTGGATTAAGCGACAGAACAACGTCATCGAATGCGCCGAAGGTTGAAACCTCCTTATCGGTGTATCCACGCTGATAGAAAGCGTTGGTGGCCAACCATGTTGTCGTGTTGGGTGAGTTGTTGAATTCGTCTGTTACATTTGATGGGGATGCATTTTGAGTTCCCTTGGATGTAATAGCGCCCAATCCATTCTTACCATGTGAAACGATAAATACCGCTGCCTTGATGTTGCTGATAGGAATTGCTGTGTAGGGATCGGATGGCAATCTGTCGTTGACAATAAAATCCCCAAGGATTCCAACATTAAATGCCTTGCCTGCCAGGTTGGTGGTTGTACCTCCCTGAATGGGTGTTGCTGTAGTGTTCAGTGTCAATGTCCACTGCTTGGCGACCGCATAAGAAAAGAAGTTTTCCCAGCCGTCCAATGCGGCATTTTTTGGCAAGCCCAATGTTGCGTAAGGGACGATTCCGAAGTCAGCCTTACAATCCCAATTGCCCGCTATGGCGGTGTTGTCACGTTTTTCTTCCCCGTCGTTATTTATTGCAGGGCAAGGCAATCGTTTGTTTTGGCCTAGGTAAGAAATTAACGCATCTTTGATCGTTTCTTGTTTCTTCTTTGTCGCACTGATCGCCGCACTGGCCATCTGTGCATTCAAGGCGGAAAGTCCGAGAGAGGCAAGCAGCCCGACCAGAAATATCACGACTGCCAACTCTACAAGAGTAAAACCCGCCTGTTGTTTCATGTGTATGGACTTGCACCAGTAAGCAACTGAACGCATATTACTTTTGGTTGTCTTTTATTGCAACTGATGGTAGCGGGCGCTAATGATAGCTTTGCGCTATGAAAGTAATATCCGAGAAAACCGCATTCAGCCAGCGCCTAGTTAATGCGCTTAAAGAAGCAAAAATTGAGACTGGTAGCCCAACGACTTTTGCTCGGGAATTCAACCGCCGCTACAACGGCAACCCGATTAGTGTCCATGCGGCCCGGAAGTGGCTAACGGGCGAGTCTATCCCCACACAGGACAAACTAAGATTACTCGCTGCATGGCTTGGTGTTGCTACAGAATGGCTTCGATTCGGCGAACGAGCGCCTATAACCGCACATGCCACGCAACAGGAACATACCGTCTTTAACTCGCCAGAGTTTGAATTACTTCACAACTTCAATGCGCTCAGCAATGAGCACCAGCTAGTTGCAAGAGAAGTAATCCTGACTTTGATGCGGATTGAAGGGAAAAATTAATGACTCGCCGATTCGTGTAAGTCATCGGTAACACTTTGCAATAGTTCCGCTATACCTCGCTTAACACACCATCCGCAAACACCAACGCACACAATACTTTCTTGCCTGTGTACACCGACTGCATCGCTACCTGATATTCCCGCATCTGTGCTTGGTAACGCGCCGCCTCTTCGCTATCGCCTAGCTTGTAATCTAGCACCCACACTTCGTCGTCGAACTCCACCAGCCGGTCGATGCGCACAATTGACACTTAATACAGAAATCTGTATCTTAAAAATCATGAAAACCACGCTCGACATTAACGATTCTTTGCTAGCCAACGCCAAGGCAATGGCGGCGCAGCAGCAGACCTCACTCACTCGATTGATAGAGGAGGGTTTGCAACTGCGCCTGCGCTCTGCTCGTGCCGCACCCAAGGCAATCAAACATAAGATTCCCGTGCATAAAGGGCGCGGCGGATTGGTTGATGGCTTGAATCCATTGAGCAACAAAGCCATGCTGGATGCGGCAGACAATGACGCCTGATGTCAATGTGTTGATCGCAGCGTCGCGTAGTGA
>JAGVFD010000106.1 GCA_020057805.1 Sideroxydans sp.
CCTTGAAATTCCTAAAATTGAAGCGGGCGAATTGTAGCACCGGCCTGCGCAGGTGCATCAAACAGAGCCTTTAATCAGTATGGCGACGCTCACTATTTAGCGCACGATGCACACCTGTCACTTCCGCATACCGACTGCCACGCCCAGCACGTACTTTAAGCTGATGCGCTTTTACAAAGGCTTGCACAGCCAGAAATGCGCGCGCATCCACTTGCTCCAAAGCAGTGAGCACCACGGCGCAATGAATCCCCGCCGACACGATGGGGCGCACGTAGGCCACATATTCAACATGCCCCTCACCCCCTGCCGCATTTAATTGATTAAGCAGCTTCACCCACCAATCATCCGGCTCGACGATTTCACCTTGCTCGGTCACGCCTTGAATTACAAACTCAGATACGTCCGCCATCATGCGATGCTCCCGCCCAAGCTATTTCGAATGGCGCGCATCATACCATCGGGCTCATGCCACGCTGAACCGGCGGCGTGTCATCGCATTGCAGTTCACCCGCGTTAGTCGCCCGCAGCACCTAGTCGGCTCCCTTATCAATAGAGGATTAACTCATGCAAAATGTTTGGCTCTGGTTACTGAAAGCAAATCAATCTACCAAGCGATTTTCCAGCTTATCGCTCCTCGAAATAAGCGTCATCGCCCTCATTTTGGGCATCTTGGCTGGCTAAACGGCCCACTCCCATCGCCCAATCTAGGGGACGCAAACAATGGGTTGCCAAATCCAAAGAGCGTCCCTATAATGCGCGCCTTTCTAGAAAGCCGAATCTCAAGGAGTCACCATGGCAAACACAGTACAAGCCAAGAAGCGCGCAAAACAAGCAGTTAAGCAGCACGCACACAACACAACATTACGTTCTCAATTGCGCACTGCAATTAAGAAGGTCATCAAAGCCATCGACGCAGGTGATAAAGCCGCTGCACAAGCCGTGTTCAGCGCATCGACTAGCGTAGTTGATTCCATTGCTGACAAAAAAATCATCCATAAAAACAAAGCTGCTCGCCATAAGAGCCGCTTGTCCGCCGCTATCAAGGCGATGGCCTGATTTATCGCAGGCATTAAAACTGCGACTTAAGGCCGACGATGCTGTCGGCCTTTTTTGCTTTTTGTTTCTCCGTTTTTAAGATGTAACTCCCTGATGTAACCAAGGGCTACTCAACAATTTAATGAACGCCATGATGTGTGCGGATTTAGATTATGCGGGCGCTCTGAAATCGAAAGGTTTGCTATGTCCCATGTGATGAACACTTACGCTCGCCAACCCGTTACCTTTACTCATGGTGAAGGCGCTTGGCTGTTTGATGCCGCTGGCAAACGCTATCTAGACGGCCTAGCGGGGGTTGCCGTGAATACATTGGGACATGCGCATCCACGCTTCACCGCCGCACTAAAAACTCAAATAGATAGCCTGATTCATTGCTCCAACGTCTATCAAATTGAAAAACAAGAAGCGCTAGCGGATAAGTTATGCGCCCTGTCGTCGATGCAGGAAGTATTTTTTTGCAACTCCGGTTGCGAAGCTAATGAAGCCGCCATCAAATTAGCGCGCATGTTTGCGCATCAACGCGAGATTGAAAATCCTTGCATCATCGTGATGGAAAAATCTTTCCACGGACGCACCCTCGCCACTCTTTCTGCCACGGGCAATCGCAAAGTTCAAGTCGGCTTTGAGCCGCTGGTGAGTGGCTTTGTGCGCGTACCTTACAACGACTTGTCCGCCGTGCGTCAAGTGGCGCAACACAACAACAATGTGGTGGCTGTGTTGGTCGAGCCGATACAAGGCGAAGGTGGCATTCGCACTTTGGATATTGAATATCTGCAACAACTGCGCACGCTATGTGATGAACAAAACTGGCTGTTAATGCTAGACGAAGTGCAATGCGGCATCGGACGTACAGGCAAGTGGTTTGGCTTCCAACATGCAGGCATTCAACCCGATGTGATGACCCTGGCTAAAGGCTTGGGCTCGGGCGTGCCGATTGGGGCGTGCCTCGCGTCAGGCAAGGCGGGGGGCGTATTGGGCCCAGGCAATCACGGCTCCACGTTTGGCGGCAACCCACTGGCGTGTACAGCGGGACTCACCACGCTCAACATCATCGAGCAAGACAAGCTAATGGCGCACGCCACACAGATTGGCAACTTCATTCAACAAACACTTGCGGCGCAATTGAAAGAGGTGGCGGGCGTCGTCGCCATTCGTGGCCAAGGCCTGATGATTGGCATCGAGTTGAACAAGCCCTGCGGCGAATTGGTTAAGCAGGCGTTGGCAAAAGGTCTGTTGATTAACGTGACGGCGGATAGCGTTATCCGTTTATTGCCTCCACTCATCCTATCGCAAGCTGAAGCACAACAACTGGTGGATGGGTTGACGCCACTCATTAAAGATTTCTTGCAAGCCTAAATTGGAAACACCCCATGTCCGCGCCCATCAAACACTTTCTGCAATTCAAAGATTTAACCCGTGAAGAGCTTGAGTATTTATTCGAGCGTACGCGCCGCATCAAAAAGAAATTTAAGGCTTACCAACAATACTGGCCGCTGACCGACCGCACACTGGTGATGATTTTTGAAAAAGCCAGTACTCGCACGCGTTTGTCCTTTGAAGCGGGTATTCAACAACTGGGCGGCTCAGCCATCTACCTCAACACGCGCGACTCACAACTCGGTCGCGGCGAGCCTGTGGAAGACGCAGGCCAAGTCATCTCGCGCATGAGCGATCTCGTGATGATTCGCACATTCGAGCAGAGCATCATCGAACGTTTCGCTGCCCATTCGCGCGTGCCCGTGATCAACGGCCTAACCAACGAATACCACCCCTGCCAGATCCTCGCTGACATCTACACCTACATCGAACATCGCGGCAGCATCCAAGGCAAGACCGTGGCGTGGATTGGCGATTCCAACAATATGTGCAACACGTGGTTACAAGCCGCAGAGATATTGGACTTCAATGTCCACGTCTCCACTCCACCAGGCTATGAAGTCGAACCTGAACGCGCTGGCTTGTACGGACATGCGCACTACGAAGAATTCAAAGACCCGATGGAAGCCGCAAAAGGTGCCGATCTGGTGACCACCGACGTGTGGACATCAATGGGCTGGGAAGCCGAAAACGAAGAGCGCTTGAAAGATTTTGCCGACTGGCAAGTGGATGCAGAGATGATGAGCGTGGCCGCAAAAGATGCGCTGTTCATGCACTGCTTACCCGCGCATCGTGGCGAAGAAGTCTCCGCCGAAGTCATCGACGGCACGCAATCTGTCGTGTGGGACGAAGCTGAAAACAGACTGCACGTACAAAAAGCATTGATGGAATACCTATTGCTGGGGAAAGTGCAATGAAACGCCTAGCCGTAATGCAGTATGTTTCGGCGAACGCTAACATGAGCATCGCGAATGTTAAGCCGCAACGCGGCGGCGGAAGCCAAAATCGTTTGCATGTGCAGAAAGCACTCATGGAATATTTATTACTTGGAAAGGTTGCCTAAATGCGCATCGCCCCCCGTTTTATCCCGTTGCTGTTCCCCTTCTTCATGTCGCTGGTGATGGCATTCATTATGACGGCCTTCATCACTTGGGTGAACACGGGGCTGACTGAAGGCTACCTCGGTCGTTGGGTGACTTCATTTGTGATGGCTTGGCCGCTCGCTATGGCGTGCATCGTGCTATTCGCCAATCGTATTCGCGCCTTCATCGCCCAATTAACTGCTCAATAATTCGTTTAGGAAATAATTATGTCTGACATCAAAAAAGCCGTTCTCGCCTACTCTGGTGGACTCGATACCTCTGTTATCTTGAAGTGGCTGCAAGACACTTATCAATGCGAAGTGGTGACTTTTACTGCTGACGTGGGTCAAGGCGAGGAGTTAGAACCCGCTCGCGCCAAAGCATTAAAGATGGGCATCGCGGCAGACAACATCTACATCGATGACCTGCGCGAAGAGTTCGTGCGCGATTTCGTGTTCCCCATGTTTCGCGCTAACACAGTGTACGAAGGCGAATACCTGCTGGGTACGTCCATCGCACGCCCACTTATCGCCAAACGCCTGATCGAGATCGCGGCCATGACGAATTCCCAAGCCATCTCACACGGCGCAACCGGCAAAGGTAATGACCAAGTGCGTTTTGAACTGGGTGCATATGCGCTCAACCCGAACATCAAAGTGATCGCACCTTGGCGTGAATGGGATCTGTTGTCGCGTGAAAAACTGATGGCCTATGCCGAAAAACACGGCATCCCCGTCGAGATGAAACACAAACAAGGTGGCTCGCCTTACTCTATGGATGCGAACCTGCTGCACATCTCCTACGAAGGTCGCCATCTGGAAGACCCCGCAGCCGAAGCCGAAGAGAGCATGTGGCGTTGGACCGTGTCGCCCGAAAAAGCACCTGATGCGGCCGAGTACCTCGACATCGAGTACGTCAAGGGCGACATCGTTGCTCTGAACGGAACCAAACTCTCTCCCGCTCAAGTGTTGGCCAAACTGAACGAAC
>JAGVFD010000078.1 GCA_020057805.1 Sideroxydans sp.
GCGCGTGCCCTTTCTCGACCATGAATTAGTGGAATTAGCCGCGCGTATGCCACCCGAGTTACGCCTCAAAGAAGGCGGCAAATTTCCACTCAAAGCGATTGCGCGCGGCTTAATTCCTGATGCGGTGATTGATAGGCCGAAAGGGTATTTCCCCGTGCCCGCGTTGAAATATGTACGCGGTGAATTTTTGCAATTCATGCGAGATATTTTGATGTCAGAAGCCTGCGTAAAGCGCGGCATATTCAATCGCGCTTATGTAGAAAAATTACTGGCCACCCCCGAGTCCTACTTCACCCGACTCAACGGCAGCAAACTGTGGCATCTCGCGCTGTTGGAATACTGGCTGCAACTCAACGTTGATTAGAAGGCGTGAGGGGAACTTCACACACTAGGATGCTTCCATAAATCCAAAATTCCGTCATACCGACGCAGGCCGGTATCCAGTGAATTTATTAAACATGCTTTTGTGTTAGTGCGTCGCACTGTCTGTTTTATTGGCTGGATACGGGCTTTTTCCGGTATGACGAATTTATAGAAGCGCCCACTAGACAACCCTACCCATCATCAACTTCCGAATGCTTTGCGCATCCGGCGACAACACTACGCCCCGCTCGGTGATCAAGCCCGTCACCAGCTCGGCAGGGGTCACATCAAAAGATGGATTACGAATCTTCACCCCTTCCGCCGCCCAGTGATAATCGCGAAAGCCTTTCACTTCTTCTATAGAACGTTCTTCGATTGGAATGTCTTTGCCCGTAGCGATGTTCAGGTCAATCGTCGAAAGCGGGCAAGCCACATAGAACGCGATGTTATGGCGCTTCGCCAGCACCGCCACCATGTAAGTGCCGATCTTGTTCGCCACATCGCCATTGGCCGCTACCCGGTCCGTACCCACCACCACGGCATCCACCTCGCCCTGTGCCATCATGTATCCCGCCATATTGTCGGTGATGAGCGTCACCGGGATGTTCTCCTGCACCATCTCCCAAGCCGTCAGCCGTGCACCTTGCAAGAAAGGTCGCGTCTCATCAGCGATCACCGAAATCTTCTTACCCGCCTCCACTGCCGAGCGAAACACCCCCAGCGCCGTGCCCCATCCCGCCGTTGCCAATGCGCCCGCGTTGCAATGCGTCAACACCCGCGCCCCGTCTTTCAGCAAAACTGCGCCATGCGCGCCCATCGCCTTATTGATGCGGATGTCCTCGGCCAAAATCTCATGCGCTTCTGCCAACAATCGCTGTGCGATCTGTTGCGGCGCTTGCTCGGCGACACTCTCCCAAACCCTGCGCATGCGCTGCAACGCCCAGAACAGATTCACCGCCGTCGGGCGACTGGCTGCCAGCACAGTGAAGCCTGCCTCCATGCCATCCTTGAACTCAACGGCCAATTTATCCTGCAAACGCAACGCTTCCAACGCCACCCCATAAGCCGCCGCCACCCCGATGGCTGGCGCACCACGCACCACCATACTGCGAATGCCCTCCGCTACCGAAGCCGCTGTGTAGTAACTCAGATATTCAAAAGCGGCAGGCAGAATGCGCTGATCTACCATCTCCAGCCTGTTGTTGAACCAACGTAGGGTTTCGACTTTCATTTCAAACCTCATTAATTAGTGCGCGGTAGCAAGCTACTCTACCTAACCATTTCTAGAGAGAGGCACCATCAAATACACCTATTGTCAGCTCTAACGGGTTAACCCCCTCAATGCAGCCGATATTTAATCTGTAGTGTCCGGGCTTACTTTGTGGCTCGTGGAACGTGTAGATTCCACATTGATTGCAAAAGTAATGTTTAGAGGTTTTTGAGCCAAACTGATACGTTGATAAGCAGCCTTCAACCACCACGATATTTATATCTTCAGGCGCAACAGTGAAGGCAGTCATGACCGCACCTTTCCTGATGCAGATTGAACAATTGCAACGTAAGCCTTTGTCAATTTGTGGGGCGGAAAAATCAAATGAAATCGAACCACAGTGGCAGCTACCTTTATATCGTTTCATTGCCATCCTCTTTTCAAAATCAGTCCCCCTTGAACTCGCACAACACAAACACCTTCTGCCCCAGCTTCTCCAGCCGCGCACGCCCGCCGATGTCGGGCAGGTCGATGATAAAACAGCACTCGACAATGTTGCCGCCCATCTTTTCGATGAGGATGCAGGCAGCCTCAACAGATTAGGCAACGCACCAAACGACTCAAGCCAACTCCTTAACCAGTTCCGGGTGCTTATCCAATATCTTGAACAAATTAACGACGGCACGCATTGGCACTGCTTCGCCACGTTCGTAGCGGCTGAATGCGTTGTGCCCGCCGCCGGTCAATTCTGCCGCCTGCTTTTGGGTCAGTTTCAAGCGTTTTCTGGCATGGGCGAGTAGCGCGGCATCGCGCGCTTTGGCTTGCTCTCCCATCGCTTCGATGGCCTTCCATACGCGATCCGAGCTGTCGTTGTCGGTGTATTCAATGTCTCCGCACACGGGGCAATGCCAGCCAGCCACCTTCGTAACAATGCACGATTCACCGCGCGCTTCGACGGTGATGTCTTTGGTTTGTAATTTTAATTTCGTACCATCGTCGCACTGCAAACAAAATTTGCTCATGTTATTTCTCCTTAAACTGGATGACGACTGCGCTATCCCGCATGGTCAATTTGATGTAGGCGGTTTTGCCATTTGAGCAAGGCGAGTGATACACGTCTTGCCAAAC
>JAGVFD010000151.1 GCA_020057805.1 Sideroxydans sp.
ACACCTGACTTGCGTGTGACAGGTGAAGCCGAGAGCGGCATTCAAGCCATTAATATGGTGCGCAAGCAGGATTACGATTTGGTTTTGCTTGACCTTTCCCTGCCAGATAAGCATGGTATTGATGTGCTTAAACAGCTGAAAACCGAAAAACCTGATCTTAAAGTCATCATTTTGAGCATGTATCCAGAGGATCAATACGGGGTGCGTGCGCTGAAAGCGGGGGCTTTGGGGTATCTCAATAAACAAAGTGCGCCCGATTTACTCATCACCGCCATCAAGCAGGTCATGGGTGGTAAAAAATACATCGGCGAGTTGATGGCAGAGCAGTTGCTGAACAACTTAATCGGTGAATCGCAAGAGCTGTTGCACCAAAGTTTGTCCAATCGTGAGTATCAAACCCTATGTCTAATGGCATCGGGTAAGTCTCTTTCCGATATTGCCGAAGTCATGAAACTGAGCCCTAAAACAATCAGCGTGTATCGCGCACGTATGATGGAAAAAATGGGTCTACAAAACAACGCCGAAGCGATTCACTACGCCATTACTAACCATTTGGTGGAGATGAGCTAATTTTTGAATTGGCAGCTGTTTTTCCCGCTATTCCAGCCATAACGATTTTTCTCTAGTTCGATAATCTCAAGCAATTCTTTCATTGTCTTGAGCCATGAACACCCCACTCTCAAACCCACCTGATATTGCCCGCGAAACGTTAAAAACACTCGCGTTGCGCAAGATTCCCCCTACTCCCGACAACTACAACAAGATATATGTCGAGATTGGTGGCATTGCAGCGGATGAAGATTCCGGCGCGCAGCAAGTGCTGCAAAAACTGGCTGCTATTTTGGCCAAGCAGACAGGTAATTCCGCCACTGTAGGCAATCAATTATTAATCGCTTTAGCTGCCAATAATTGGGAGACTTATTTTGTTGAGTTAGAAAAAATTCTGCCCACCTTAAAGGTAAGTGGCAGCGTCCCCCTTTCTTGGTCTGAACTGATTCGGGATTTGCTACGCCAATTAGAACGCCCTCACAAAGGGCTCACGATTCCGCGCAAAAAAGAAGGACTGGATACCGTTCTAGCGCGCTTCGCCACTAATCCAGAATTGCTGTTTGAAAAACTTCAGGGGCTCATACGTTCTTGGTCAGAAACGCCGTCGTCAGGCGAAAGTGTGGCAGAGCCAGGCGCTAAAAATACGACTGAACCCGCTGCTTCCCTTGTTACGTCACCGATGGGTACGAGCAATGCGGATGTGCACACGCAATTGCGTGAACTATTGGCGCAAACGCTAGAAAGCACACTCGGCGCCCAGCCTGAATTTACCGCTGAAGTGAATGCGTTTGCCCTGCAAATACGCAGCTCAATGAATTACGACGAAATTACTCAATTGGCAAAAAAGCTGCGTCAATTCTGGCTTAAGGTCGAACTGCGTGGCGGTGACAAAATCAAGATACAAGAAGGACTGGTGCGCTTGTTGCGCTTGCTGGTTGAGAATGTGGGCGAGTTGGTTGAGGATGAAGAATGGTTGCACGGCCAGATAGAAACCCTGCAACAAATCGTCAACAATCCAGTGGATAAGCGTGTCATCGCGGATGCAGAGCGCAGCTTGCGCGATGCCATCATTAAGCAAAGCCTGCTCAAGCAAAGTTTGAAAGACGCGAAAATTACGCTCAAGAGTTTAATGACTACTTTTATTGATCGCCTTGGCGATCTAACCGAAAGTACCGGCGACTATCATCAAAAAATTGCGAATTACAGCCAGAAGATAAGCACCACCAACAACATCACCGAGTTGAGCCATTTACTCGATGACATCATGCAGGACACGCGCGTCATCCAAGCCAGCGCACTGCGCTCGCATGAAGAACTGGTGAGCACCCGAAAACGGGTGATTGAGTCTGAAGAAAAAATTAAACAGCTTGAACAAGAGTTAGAACAAGTAAGTGAAATGGTGCATGAAGACCAGCTCACTGGCGTGCTCAATCGACGCGGATTGGATGATGCTTTTGAACGGGAATCCACACGCGCCGATCGCAATGTCACTCCCTTATGTGTCGCCTTGCTCGACATCGACAACTTCAAACGGCTGAATGACACACTCGGTCATCAAGCGGGTGATGGTGCGCTCATTCACTTAACCCGCGTGATTAAAGACGCGCTGCGCCCGAGTGATTCCGTGGCGCGCTATGGTGGCGAAGAGTTCGTCATTATTTTGCCGGACACCGAGCTTGATCAAGCCTACGAAACCATCGTGCGCCTGCAACGTGAACTCACCCGCCAATTTTTTCTGAATGGCAATGAACGCGTGCTGATTACCTTCAGCGCGGGAGTTGCCTTGCGTGCGCCGCAGGAAGATCAGGAAAGTGTCGTTGGTCGTGCGGATAAGGCGATGTACCAAGCCAAACAAGGCGGCAAGAATCAAGTAGTCATCAATCAATAGGCTACGCAAATGCCCTTTCCTTCAATTAACTTTCCAGAATTCATCATGATGACTAAAGTTTTTTCCACTGTTACCGATAACTGCTCTAACCGAGGTAAATGAACATTCCAAACCAAGGTGATCGGTGTTAAGCCGAATATCGAAGTAACCAGTTAAAGGAGAAATAAAATGCCCTCATATATCAATACCAACATTTCGTCATTAAACGCACAACGTAACTTGACGAGTTCTCAATCTGCACTGCAAACCTCTTTGCAACGCTTGTCGTCTGGTTTGCGCATCAACAGTGCTAAAGACGATGCGGCAGGGATGGCAATTTCCAGTCGCTTGACTTCCCAAATCAACGGTAACAGCCAAGCGGTACGAAATGCCAATGACGGTATCTCCCTGGCGCAAACCGCTGAAGGCGATTTGGTGCAAATCACTAACAACTTGCAACGTATGCGTGAC
>JAGVFD010000123.1 GCA_020057805.1 Sideroxydans sp.
AGTTGCGCTGTTGTTTGTCTTGATGCTTTCAACCATTGCGCCGATCCAGAAGTCAGCCAAGTTATAACGTGCAACTGCACGCAATGCGGTGTCAGTGCCGTTAAAACCTGTGTTTGCAGTTGCAGGGGCAACCGGGTCTTTCACGCCAGCATCGTTACGGCTTTCATAAGCAATAGATGCGTAGATATCATCTTGATCAAAAGTACCTGACATAGAAAATATGCTTCTGTTGTTAGCTGGCGCTGCGCCGATTGCTGGCTTTTGTGCTTCATCGGGCGAGAACATCGCAGCCACTTGCATACCGCCAAATTTAGGCGACCAGTATTGGACCATGTTCTTTTGACGAGTGTTGTAGTCCTTACCAGCGGATTTACCGATAGTATGAATCGCGCTCCATGAAGTCGTGTTGTCGAACAACTCGATCTTGTTGTGTGCGACCTTGTATGGCGTATCCCAGATACCGAACATCACTTGACCGAAATCGCCGCCGATACCAAGGCCGCTGTTACGTGTCTTGCCCAAGCCCAAACCAGTACTACCATCAGCATCCATCTCGACTTCATACTGATAGATTGCCTTCAGGCCTTCGCCCAGATCTTCGTCACCCTTTACACCGAAACGCGATGCATTGGTGTTGACGCGCAATTGGCTAGCGGTGTTTGCAGCATCGCTGCCCTTTTGATCGATAGTCAAAAATGCTTTGCCGTACACAGTCACGTTTGCGTTGTCAGCGAATGCTGTGTTGGAAAATGCAGCTACAACTGCCAGTGCTACGATTGTTTTCTTCATGGTTGCTCCTAGTCATTAATAATAATTGCTCTGATTTCCTCAACTCACAGGGGAGGATTAAGGCGAGCGAATTATGGAGAGGCTTTATGACAAGGCCGTTACATGAAAATGACAAATGTATTACAAACAGATGCTGTCCACTTTTTACTGCGGGTTAAGGCGTTGCGCCTCTGCATTAAAAATTGCGAGTGTTGAAGGCGCCGCTCCCTTACTTGATTAGCTTGGCTAACTTTTTGAATGAATCTGTCCCCGCGACTTTCAGTAGTTGAAATACGACCGATTCGGTGCTGGTGGGTACAGCGCCCGCTAGCAGCATGGCTTCCATCGCGGTTTGCTTGTTGTCGTTGCTGCGACTCATCACTGCATCCTTCACCGCATGCACATCAAAGCCTTCTGCCAGCAAGTCGATAACTGTTTGCAGTACGCACACATGCGTCTCCATGCCGCTGACAATAATTTGCGTCCTGCTACTGTCTTTGAGTTGCTGCATAAAGGCCGCATTGCCGCAGCAACTAAAGCTCATTTTTTCATGGTAAGACGCGGCAGGCGCTTTGCTTTTCAGCTCCGCCAAAGTAGGGCCCAGCCCTTTCACATATTGCTCGGTGAAGATGATGGGTACGTTTAATTCAACGGCGCTTTCCAGCAGAATTCCTGCGTTTTTTGTTAGTTGCTGTAACGCGTTTTGATCCATGGCTGCGCAGAGTCGCTCCTGCACATCAATCACAAGCAACACCGCGCGCGCAGGATTCAGTAGGAATTTAGAGGTGATAGACATGATGCCTCCCAAGCTATTTACATACAAACACAACGCGTTGCTAAATTTTAAGCCGCGCTGTTGCCCAACTCACTTCGGACGATTGCTGCCCGCCACCATTTTGTATTCAAACACGCGACATTCAATCGCGCCGTTGTAAAGCGGAGTGCGCTTGGAGGGTGACAGGCGCATCAATTTGGTGATGCGTAAATCAGCGGTAAATAGATAGACATTCCAGCCGCCAAATTTTTGTTTCAGCACGTTACCCAGTTGCGGATAGAGCTCGGCCAATTCGTCCTCATCGCCCATGCGCTCACCGTAAGGCAAGTTAGCAATCAACACGCCTTCTACTTCGGGGGGCGAGGCTTCGAGTACATTGCATTGCTTCAAATCCACAGTCTCGCGGATCCCTGCTTCTTCTAAATTTTGGTGCGCAGCTTTGAGCGCGTCGCCATATAAATCACTGCCATAGATAGGCAATTCGCTGACGGGGAGTTGTGCGGCGATGGCGGCTTCACGCATGGCGTTCCACAGCTTGGCGTCGAAATTTTTCAACTTTTCGAATGCGAAATTGCGCGCGATGCCGGGCTGAATGTTGAGCGAAATCTGTGCGGCTTCAATCAAGAAAGTGCCGCTGCCGCACATGGGGTCAAACAGGGGAACGCCTGGCTTCCAACCCGTCATTTTCAAAATGCCGGCGGCTAAATTTTCACGTAGCGGTGCGATGTTGGTGTGAATGCGCACGCCGCGTTTGTACAACGCGTCGCCCGAGGTATCCAAGTACAGGGTGAATTGCTCGCCCTCAAAAAAAGCGTGAATGCGCATGTCAGGGTCAAGCTTGGCGACACTGGGTCGCACATCTTTTTCCATGCGAAACTTGTCACACACCGCGTCTTTAATTTTGAGCGTGATGAATTCCAAACTTTTGAGTGGGCATTTAATCGCGGTGACTTTAACCAAGATGGTGCAACTCACATCAAACCACTTCGTCCACGGCAACTCATACGCCGCTTGGAATACATCTTCCTCGGTACGGAAATAAGTCGGCGCTTGCACGCGCCACAAAATACGCGAAGCCAAGCGGCTCTCCAAATTAGCGCGATAGTTCAGCGCCCAATCGCCCGTGAAGCCGACGCCGCCATCGGTCGTGCGAACGTCTTTTGCGCCAAAGCTGGCGAGCTCATCGGCGAGGAGTTTTTCAAGTCCGCGAGGACAGGTGGCAAAAAAATCGGGCATATAAAAATCCAGAGCAAAAAACTTGCCACAGAGGACACAGAGAACG
>JAGVFD010000218.1 GCA_020057805.1 Sideroxydans sp.
ACACTTGAATCAAGCTGCTACGTTTTTGGAAGTCGTACACGCCCAACGGCGAGGAGAATCGCGCAGTGCCCGAGGTGGGCAAGACATGGTTGGGGCCTGCACAGTAGTCGCCCAGCGCTTCAGAGGTGTAGCGCCCCATGAAGATAGCGCCAGCATGTTTAAGTTTAGGCAACCAGGCTTGGGGGTCGCTTACGGACAATTCCAAGTGTTCCGGCGCAATGCGGTTACTGATGCGACAAGCTTCGTCCATATCTTTAACGTGAATCAATGCGCCGCGATTTTCCAAAGCCGTCTGGATGATGTCCTTACGGGGCATTTGTTCCAGCAACTTGTTAGCACTGGCTGCTACTGCCTCGATGAATTTCGCATCGGGCGACAACAGAATGGCTTGCGCCAATTCGTCGTGCTCGGCTTGCGAGAACAAGTCCATTGCCACCCAATCAGGATCGGTGCTGCCATCGCAGATCACCAGAATCTCGGAAGGGCCGGCAATCATGTCGATGCCGCACACGCCAAACACGCGACGCTTGGCTGAAGCAACATACGCATTACCGGGGCCAACAATCTTGTCTACTTTAGGGATAGTTGCCGTGCCGTAAGCCAAGGCGCCGACCGCTTGCGCACCGCCGATGGTGAATACACGATCCACACCAGACAGATACGCAGCAGCCAACACTAATTGGTTTTTCACACCATCAGGCGTTGGCACAACCATAATGAGCTCTGCCACCCCAGCTACTTTGGCCGGCAGCGCGTTCATCAACACAGAAGAGGGGTAGGCCGCCTTGCCACCAGGTACATACAAGCCTACGCGATCAAGTGGGGTGACTTGCTGCCCGAGCACGGTGCCGTCTTCATCTTCATACGTCCACGAGGCTTGCACTTGCTTCTGGTGATAAGCGGTGACGCGTTGCGCGGCTTGCTCCAAGGCTGCGCGTTGGTCGGCAGGCAAGCCTTCAAATGCCGCTTTCAATTCGGATTGTGGCAATTCCATCGAAGCCTCGTCTATCGAGGGCAAACGATCAAATTTCTGGGTGTATTCCAGCACGGCAGCGTTACCGCGCTTCTTTACATCCGCAAGAATCGAGGCCACTGTCGCTTCTAATTTCTCATCGGCAGTTTCTTCGAAAGCCAGTAGCTTGGTGAGCGTGGCGTCGAAATCGGCCTGTTGCGTTGATAGACGTGTAATGTTCATTTAACGGCTCCCGCGAATGCATCCAACATCGGTTGAATGGTGCTGCGTTTAAGTTTGAGCGAGGCTTGATTCACCACCAAGCGCGAAGAAATTTGCGACACCTCTTCCACCGCCACCAGATTATTGGCCTTCAACGTTGCGCCGCTACTCACCAAGTCAACAATGGCATCAGACAGCCCCACCAGCGGCGCTAATTCCATCGAGCCATACAGCTTAATCAGATCAACGTGTACGCCTTTAGAGGCAAAGTGTTCACGCGCGGTCTTCACATATTTTGTCGCCACGCGGATTCGAGCGCCCTGCTTTACCGCAGACTCGTAATCAAAATCGCTACGCACCGCAACCATCATGCGGCACTTGGCGATGTTCAAATCAAGTGGTTGATACAGACCATCACCGCCGTGTTCATTCAACACATCCTTACCTGCCACACCGATGTCTGCCGCGCCATATTGAACGTAAGTCGGCACGTCAGAGGCGCGCACAATAATAAGGCGCACATCAGGACGGTTCGTTCCCAAAATGAGTTTGCGCGAAGTTTCTGGATCTTCTAAAGGCTTGATGCCTGCGGCTTCAAGCAGCGGCAAGGTTTCTTCAAAGATGCGGCCTTTGGATAGGGCGATGGTAATCATGTTGTATTCCTGCTATTTGATTCGTCGAATATTGGCACCGAGCTGCGACAACTTACTCTCGATGTGTTCGTAACCTCTATCCAAATGGTAGATGCGGTCGATGACGGTTTCGCCTTGCGCGACCAAGCCTGCGATAACCAAGCAGGCTGAAGCACGTAAGTCCGTTGCCATGACAGTCGCGCCTTCTAAATGACCCACGCCGCGCACAACCGAGGTGTTGCCTTCGACATCAATCTGCGCACCTAAACGACGTAGCTCTTGCACGTGCATGAAGCGGTTTTCAAATATGGTTTCAATGACCATTGCGCTGCCTTCCGCGATGCAGTTGAGCGCCATGAATTGCGCTTGCATGTCGGTGGGGAAAGCGGGATGCGGCGCAGTGCGCACATTCACCGCTTTTGGACGACCGCTCATTTCCAAATGGATTGAAGTGCCGTCTACGGTGATTTTTGCGCCCGCTTCGGTGAGTTTTTCAAGCACAGTATCCAAGATGTCGGCGCGTGTTTCGCGCAGAGTAATGCTGCCACCCGTCGCGGCTGCCGCCACCAAGAAAGTGCCGCTCTCGATACGGTCGGGCATGATGTGGTGCGTTGCGCCGTGTAGTTTTTCAACGCCAGTAATGGTGATGTTGTCCGATCCATCGCCCACAATTTTTGCGCCCATGGCGCGCAGGCAATTGGCCAAGTCAATCACTTCGGGTTCGCGTGCGGCGTTTTCCAGCACGGTCACGCCGTCCGCCAACACGGCGGCCATCATCAAATTTTCTGTACCTGTCACGCTGACGATGTCAAAAAAGATACGCGCGCCTTTTAGCTTCTTGGCCTTGGCATGGATGTAGCCATGTTCAATGCTAATTTCCGCGCCCATCGCTTGCAGACCTTTAATATGCAGATCAACGGGACGTGAACCAATGGCACAGCCGCCAGGCAAAGACACTTTGGCATCGCCAAAACGCGCCACTAACGGCCCCAACACGAGAATCGCAGCGCGCATGGTTTTCACCATTTCGTACGGCGCTTCCCAGTTGTTAATTTGATCGCCGTTGAAAGTAATTTCGTTGGTCGCCACTTCTGCCGTTACGCCCATTTGCAGCAAGAGTTTGCGCATGGTGCCGACGTCGTGCAGGTCGGGCAGATTGGTGAGGCGCAGCGTATCTGCGGTGAGCAGGCTGGCGCACATAATGGGTAGCGCGGCATTTTTTGCGCCAGAGATGCGCACTTCACCGCGTAAAGGATTGCCGCCTTGGATGGCTAGTTTTTGCATAGGATTAAGTTCGTTTAATTAAGCGGGATTGAGGGGCAACATTTCGGACAAGCCGTATAGACTCACCAAGCTGTGCAAATTTGACGGCGCATTGACGAATGACAAAGTGATTTGACGCGCTTGTGCTTGGCGCACCCATGAAAGCAACAAGCTAACGGCTGACGAATCCACGGCTTCCACCTGTGCCAAATCAACCACGGTGTGCGCGCCAGTGAGCACGGGCAATGCGTGATGTTGCGCCACACTATCTAGGGTCAAGCGTCCCACTAGGGTCAGTTGATTGTTGGCTTGCTCAATCACTTGGCTTGCGCTTTCTTGTTGCTAGAAACCAGCGCAGCACGGTTCATTTCCGTCAGTTTTTTAATCAAACCATCTACACCATTTTGTTGAATCTCGTCGCCAAATGAACCGCGATAACTGCTCACCAAACTGATGCCCTCCACGGTCACATCAAACACTTTCCAGCCAAGGCCTGCTCTGCCCATTTCGTAATCAATTTTAACCGTGCGCCCATCACTAATTTTAATGAGCAACTTCACCGTAGCGTCTTTTGCTTCAGGTGCAACTTGCATTGGCTTAACCGTCACTTGCGGATCGCGATAAGCCGTGAATACCTTGGTGTAGGTGCGCACCAGCAGTACGCGAAACTCACTATTCAAGGCTTGTTGTTGCTCGGGGGTGGCGGTGCGCCACGCTTTACCCACCGCCAGTTTAGTCATGCGGGTGAAGTCAAAATGCGGCACGACTTTGGCATCGACCAGTTCATTCAGACGCGTTTCATTCGACAACACCGCGCTGTCTTTTTTAACAATGTCCAACACCTCTTGCACAGTCTGTTGCACCAACACGTCGGGCGCAGGCTCATCCATCGACGCGGCATGCACCGCACCACTCAACAACACCAAACTTACTATCGTAAATAATTTACGCATGTCGATTTCCTTATTCCGCACCCGATGCTTTGTTAAACATAAATTTACCAATCAATTCTTCAATGACAATGGCTGATTGCGTTTTTTTGAATTCGCCCCCTGCCACCAGCATTTCCTCTTCTCCACCGGGGAGCAAACCAATGTATTGCTCGCCCAACAAACCCGATGTGAGAATGTTAGCAAACGTATCGGTAGGGAATTGATAGCGCTTGTCGATAGTCATCGTGACCAAGGCTTCATAACGCGAAGCATCTAAAGTGATACTAGTGACACGCCCCACCAATACCCCTGCGCTACGTACCGATGCGGTGGGTTTCAGTCCGCCCACGTTGGTGAAATGCGCACTCACTTGATAAGTTTCCG
>JAGVFD010000222.1 GCA_020057805.1 Sideroxydans sp.
GACGAATTTTGAATTTCCCCAGCACTTCGTTTTTTGGATTCAACTTTGCCACTTTAAGCAAAAAACCTCTTTAATATAGTTTTACCAATATGCAAAGTTCGCGATGCCACTGGTCCGATAATTGGCGCTATTTTCACCATAAACGCAACAATCAACATGCTTAAATACCGAGCGCTGAATTGGCTTGATAACGCTTGCTTTGATAGCGAATACGCCAACTTCCCATTCCCTTTTTGAAGTTGACGATAGACCTCCCCCGCCAAATATCTTGCTTTTCCTGCTTTGCAGGCAACTGCTAGCTGCACATCATTCGGATGCTCAACTAGCAGTATCTCTAGCGTTTGCAAAGACTCATTCAGCAATTCATAAGTGCGCTCACTCGCGCCCGCACCATGTTTGCGATACTTGCCATACAGCCCATCCAGCTTGACCACTTTGCCACGTAATGCGACTTCAATATAAAAGAGCCAATCTGAAACCACGGGCAATCGCACATCAAAACCTTTTTCTGGGCAGGCGCTTCGTCGCACCATGACAGAGGAGGCACCTGGGATGCCGCCCTTAGTAATAATTTCGTAGGCATCACCCAAGTCTTCTCGTGGCAATTGGTTGGTGACGTACAGCACTTTCTTGTCCGCCGAGTTGAAAATTTCAACGGGATGATAAGAAATCACGGCCTCTGGATCTTGTTCAAATAACTCAACTTGCCTCAATATTTTTTCTGGCAAGAACAAATCATCCCCACCCATCACAGCGATGAATTCCCCCGTACACGCAAAAAATGCGGCGTTACAATTACCCGTGATGCCTAGATTCTTAGGATTCAAAACAGGCACGACTATGCTGGGGTAGCGCCGCTGGTATTCGAGAATAATTTCTGGAGTGGCATCTTTAGAACAATCATCCGCAACCACGACCTCTAAATTCGGATAATTCTGACTTACAACACTGTCCAGTGTTTCCCGAATAAAGTGTTCTTGGTTGTAGGTGATGATCATCACCGAAACTTTTGGATATTCTTTAAGCATTTAACTTCTGACCTTCAATTGGCTCTATCTTGGGCATTGATTTAATCATGTGAATTACAACAGCAAGCACTAGCAAGGTATAAATTGCATACATCGCAATATATGCGTAATTTGCATTCAGTACATCTGGAGCGAAATTTATCGCCAATGCCGTGAGTGCCACAAATGCTGTCCCAGCAATAACTTCTGTCAGTATGAACATTTTTACATTTCCTTTTGCCAACATCACGTAGGCAAGCACCCAAGAAACAATTTTTAAGAAATCGCCTATGACTTGCACTTTAATAAATTCAACCGCATCAACAAACTTTTCCGAAAACAATAAAAGCACCAACGAATCAGCGAAGTAAAAAACAAAGCTACATAACAACAGTGCGCCTCCGGCAAATAAAACTACGCCATCAAAGACCGTTTTTTTCAGCAACTGCTGTGTTGTTGCCCTCGAGTATCTAGGCAACAAGACCATTGCAATAGTCTGTGCCAATACTGCCAAATATGCCTCGCTTAAACGCCAACTTGCCTGCCAATAACCCGCCACTTCATCGCCAAATTTATGCGCCATCATCATGCGCACAGCGATTTGCATGAATTGAGCAACGATGCCCGACACGGCACCTATTAGTAAATATCCCAATAATGGGCGTGCATATCCTTCTGTAAGGCGGAATTCTTTTACGGCAGAAAACAAACCTCTCTGATAACCAAATAACAACAAAGTTAAGGCAGCACCCAGAACAGCAGCACCCACACTGGCAAACATCAAATCTGCTCTGCCGAGTACGTAGCAAATCCACACTACAAGCAACAACAGAACAGCACCCGCTAATTGCGCCCAGTAGATAGGGAAGTTATCTTCATTCCCATTAAAGTATCCAGTCAATGTTCCTAGAGGAGCGGCCAGAATCAATGTGCCCAACAGCATTACAAATAATACCGGACTAAGCGCTGGCAATATGCCACTCAATTGAACGCCAAAAAAAATGACCGCCAATCCGCTAGCGGCCCAAAAACTTAAGGTGAGCCCTGTGTAGACAAAGTTGCGTTGTTCTGATGCTTCCGCATTGCGCGCAACATTGGCGGCTACACCATTGCTCATTCCCGCTTGGCTCGCCGCATGAGCTAAATTAAACGCATTACTAATATTAGCTAGTGCGGTGTAGCCCGCCGGCCCCAACATGACTGCATAAAGTTTATTGGTGAGCAGACCCAACACCAATCGCCCTAAAGTGACGATGCTGTTTGCTGCCGCCACTTTAAGCAACCGCTTCATTCAGTACGAGCTGAATTGATAGCTTGAATCACAGCAAACACGCTCGCCACATCCAAGTGCGGCCCAATCGGCAAACTCAAACACTGATTGGCGATTTGTTCGGCTAGTGGGAACTGACCTTTAACATAGCCCGCTTCGGCATACGCTTGTTGCAGATGTGGGGGGATGGGGTAGTGAATCAATGTCCCAACACCGGCTTCACCTAATGCCTTTTGCAAGGCATCGCGCTGCGGATGTTGGATAACGAATAAGTGCCATGCGGGTTCAGCCCACTCAGGCACAAAGGGTAAGGTTAGCCCAAGGCCACTCAACTCATTTTTGTAACGGGTCGCAATCACGGCACGGCGCGCGTTCCAAGCATCCAACACTTTCAACTTCACGCGCATTGCTGCCGCATGAATTGGATCAAGACGACTGTTGAAGCCACGCACATCATTCACGTATTTCACACGCGAGCCGTAGTTACGCAATACGCGAATGCGATCTGCAAGCTCTGCATCATCTGTGGTGATTGCACCGCCATCGCCAAACGCGCCCAAGTTTTTCCCTGGGTAAAAACTCCACGCCACGATGTCACCATGCGCGCCCAGACGCTTGCCTTTGTACTTTGCGCCATGTGCCTGCGCGCCATCTTCTAATATCTTCAAACCGTGCTTGCGCGCAATCGCCAAAATCGAATCCATATCGCAAGGCTGACCATACAAATGCACGGGCAGAATAACTTTGGTACGGGGCGTAATAGCGGCCTCGATACGTGTTGGGTCGATGTTATAAGTGGCGGCATCTGGCTCAACAGGGATGGGAGTTGCACCACATTGGCTAACTGCCAGCCAGGTGGCGATGTAGGTGTTGCTGGGCACGATGACTTCATCACCCGCGCCAACGCCTAGGGCTAATAAAGCAAGGTGCAGGGCGTCTAGACCGTTAGCCACACCCACACACTGCTTCGCTTCGCAGAATGCAGCAAAGTCTTGTTCAAAGTGATCTACTTCTTCGCTAAGAATGTACCAACCAGAGTCAAGAACTCGCTTAATTGCCGCATCAATCTCTGGCTGAAGCTCTGTATAGGCAGCTTTTATATCAAGGAATGGAACGTTCATTTTTGCAGATCCTTTAAGTATTCGTTGTAATCACGGTAATAATCTGACTCTTCATAGATGTTAGATGCCAACACCATACATACCGATCCAGATGAAAAGTTGTCCAATTCACGCCACATCATTGGACACACATAGAGTCCTTGGTATGAACGATTCAAGTGGAAGCGCTTTTTTTCACCCCCTTCATCCAAAATCACATCAAAGCTACCCGACATTGCGATGATCAGCTGGCTTAATGCCTTGTGCGCATGACCACCACGTTCGGCACCGCCTGGCACATCATAAAGATAATAAACAC
>JAGVFD010000009.1 GCA_020057805.1 Sideroxydans sp.
ACCTTCTCATCGGTGTAACCCAGCACGCCCTTCAATGGGCCATTTTCAGAAGCTGACTTCATGGCAGCGCAAATCTCAGCGTATGTTGCTGGCTTGTTCAATTCAACCGTCAAGTCAACCACAGACACGTCAGAAGTGGGTACACGGAATGCCATACCCGTCAGCTTTTTGTTCAGTTCTGGAATCACCACGCCAACGGCCTTCGCTGCGCCAGTGGAAGAAGGAATGATGTTTTCCAAGATACCGCGACCGCCGCGCCAATCTTTGTTGGATGGGCCGTCAACTGTCTTCTGTGTCGCTGTTGCAGCATGCACAGTCGTCATCAGACCACGCTTGATACCAAACACGTCGTTCAATACTTTAGCGACTGGTGCCAAACCGTTAGTTGTGCAAGAAGCTGCTGAAACGATGTTCTCGCCCTTGTAAGTCTCATGGTTCACACCATAGACGAACATCGGTGAAGTGTCTTTGCAAGGAGCGGACATCACTACCTTTTTAGCACCTGCATTGATGTGTGCTTGGCAAGTTTCTTGAGTCAAGAAGAAGCCAGTACATTCGATAACGATGTCTGCACCTACTTCGTTCCACTTCAAATTCGCTGGATCGCGTTCCGCAGTCAAACGGATGCTCTTGCCGTTCACCACTAAATTGCTGCCGCTTACTTTTACGTCACCACTGAAACGGCCGTGTACGGAGTCGTACTTCAGCATGTACGCCAAGTAGTCTGGCTCAAGCAAGTCGTTAATCGCCACGACTTCGATTTCTGGAAAGTCTTTAGCTGCTGCACGGAACACCATACGACCGATACGACCAAAACCGTTAATACCAACTTTAATTGCCATGTCTTCTCTCCCTTATGTAATTAAAAAATCTGTGTCGCCTTACAGCACGCTCTTAACTGTCTTCACTACGTTCTCAACCGTGAAACCGAAATGCTTGAACAATTCTGGAGCAGGTGCAGATTCGCCGAAGCAATCCATACCAATCACGGCGCCATCCAAGCCAACGTATTTATACCAACCGCTGGTTACGCCCGCTTCAACCGCAACGCGCTTCACACCCTTTGGCAAGACGCTATCTTTGTAGGCTTGATCTTGTGCGTCAAATGCGTTGGTGCAAGGCATCGAAACCACGCGCACATTTACGCCTTCAGCTGCCAATGCAGCTTGCGCCTTCATCGCCAGGTCAACTTCAGAACCTGTTGCAATGATAATGGCTTGAGCCTTGCCTGCCGCTTCGGACAATACATAACCACCCTTGCGGATGTTAGCGATTTGCGCTTCGTTACGCTTTTGGAATTGCAAGTTTTGACGGCTGAAAATCAAGCTAGAAGGACCATCTTTGCGTTCAACCGCAGCGACCCAAGACACAGCTGATTCAACTGTATCGCAAGGACGCCATACTTCCATGTTAGGGATGTAACGCAGTGTTGCGGTTTGCTCAACCGGCTGGTGAGTTGGGCCATCTTCGCCCAGACCGATAGAGTCATGGGTGAAAACATAGATCACGCGCTGTTTCATCAGAGCAGACATACGCAAAGCATTACGTGCGTACTCAGAGAACATCAGGAAAGTGCCGCCGAATGGCAACAAACCACCGTGCAACGCCATGCCGTTCATGATGTGAGACATACCGAACTCACGCACACCGTAGCTGATGTAGTTACCTGTGGACTTGCCCTTGACGTGCTTGCAACCTACCCAGTTAGTCAGGTTGGAGCCAGTCAAGTCAGCCGAGCCACCCAAGAATTCTGGCAGGGCAGGTTGCAACGCGTTGATTGCGTTTTGCGAAGCTTTGCGAGTCGCGATGGTTTCGCCCTTCGCATTGGTTTCAGCAATCACTTTAGCTGCGTGTGCAGACCATTCAGCCGACAAATCACCCTTCATGCGACGCTCAAATTCAGCCGCTTCTTTAGGGAATGCTGCGCGGTACGCTGCGAACTTCTTGTTCCACTCGCCTTCCAGTGCGGCGCCCTTAGCTTTTGCGTCCCAAGCCTCGTACACGTGTGCTGGAATTTCAAACGGGGGGTAGTTCCAACCAATATGCGCGCGAGTCGCTGCAACTTCTGCATCGCCCAAAGCTGCGCCGTGAACATCGTGGCTGTCTTGCTTGTTAGGAGAACCCGCGCCAATGATCGTCTTGCAGCAGATTAATGAAGGCTTGTCAGTGACTGCCTTAGCTGCCTGAACTGCTGCTTCGATAGCCGCTTGATCATGGCCTTGTACGTTAGCAACAACGTGCCAACCGTATGCTTCAAAACGCTTTGCTGTATCGTCAGTGAACCAGCCATCAGTGTGTCCGTCGATGGAGATTTCGTTGTCATCCCAGAAGGCGATCAGCTTACCCAGACCCCATGTACCCGCCAATGCGCAGGCTTCATGGGAGATACCTTCCATCATGCAACCGTCACCCATGAACACATAGGTGTGGTGATTGACGATCTCGTGACCTGGCTTGTTGAACTCGGCGGCCAACAGTTTTTCCGACATCGCGAAGCCAACCGCGTTGGTGATACCTTGACCCAATGGGCCAGTCGTTGTTTCTACGCCAACAGTGTAGCCATACTCTGGGTGACCTGGAGTCTTGGAATGCATCTGACGGAAGCGCTTCAACTCATCCATCGGCAAGTCGTAACCTGTGAGGTGCAACAAGGAGTAAATCAGCATCGAGCCGTGGCCGTTCGATTGCACGAAGCGGTCGCGGTCAGCCCATTTTGGATTAGTTGGATTGTGACGCATATGACCGCGCCATACGACGTCGGCGATCTCTGCCATGCCCATCGGCGCACCCGGGTGACCGGAATTTGCTTTTTGAACTGCGTCCACTGCCAGCATGCGAATCGCGCCGGTGATGTCGTTAAATTTTGGTGGGGTTATATTTCGCGCTGCTGACATTTCTGTTTTCCTCCGAAGAAACTTTGCGAATTGAGCACAGGTTTTTATGATTAAGGGGCGGGATTATGCCTCAGGGCTAGTCTATAGGGCAACCCGAGCAATGGCCCACTGTTTCGCTGGGTTGGAATTATTGTGATTCTTCCCCTAATTTTTTTGGGGGTTTTATTCCCAGTTGTTTGAATTTACGGTACAGGTGTGTGCGTTCCAAACCTATCTTTTCTGCGATTTCTGATACATTGCCATCAGATTTTTTGATGTGATATTGCAGATAGAGCAAGTCGAACTGTTCGCGTGCTTCCCTGAATGGCAAATCAAGCGGCAACGATACTTTTTGCATTCCCTCCGGAATTGATACTTCTGAATCAGATTTGAGTTTTGTAGCATTTAAAGATTTACTTTGTTGCAAGACCCGCTCTACTGTCTCCAACAATTTTTTTAACGCAATCGGTTTTTCCAGAAAATCGATCGCTCCGATACGTGTGGCTTCAAGTGCGGTCTCAATCGTCCCATGCCCCGACATCATGATCACGGGCATTTTTAACTCGCCTTCCGCGACCCACTCCTTGAGTAAGGTCAGACCATCTTTGTCCGGCATCCAAATGTCCAGCAGAACGATGTCGGGGTGATATTGTTGAATCATCTGATTTGCTTGAACTGCATTTTCAGCCTGTCGAACCCCATACCCTTCATCAAACAGTATTTCTGCCAGCAACTCGCGTATACCTGCCTCGTCATCCACCACCAACACATTCTTCGAATCCATCATGCCACCTCAATTTCTTCATGAAGCAAAGGCAACACTATGCTTACGCTGGTGCCGCCATGAAGTTGATTCTCAATTGTTATATTTCCACCATGCTCCTCAACAATTTTCTTGACGATGGGCAATCCCAATCCGGTACCCTTAGCCTTGGTAGTCATATAGGGTTCGAATGCTCTGGCCAAGAGCTGTTCAGGAAAGCCGCAGCCATTATCTGCGATGGTTAGTTTCAGCATTTCTTCCTGGGTGTTAGAAGTGGTGAGTGTGATCTGTCTGTCCAAGGATTGCTGCACAGCATCGTGAGCGTTTTGAAGCAAATTATGTACGACCTGTCTCAACCGTGTTGCGTCTCCATTCACCCATGTTCGGGATGCACCAAAAATTAGGGTGATCGGAGTACTGTTGGCTTCGTAAAGTCCCATCACTTCGTTGATCAGTTGGTGTACTTCCAGTGGTGTCAACTTTGTTGCTGGGGCACGCGCGTAGTCGGCAAAATCCGACACCATGTTCTTCATTGCCCCCACTTGACTCACTATAGTCTGCGTTGCGCGTTGCAAAAATTGTGCATCTTTTTCATCGAGTTTCTCTGAAAGCTTGTGTTGTAATCTTTCCGCTGAAAGCTGAATCGGTGTGAGCGGATTTTTGATCTCATGCGCAAGCCGTCTGGCAACTTCGCCCCAAGCCGCCTGCCTCTCCGCTTGTAGCAAATAAGATATGTCATCAAATACGACCACGTAACCTTTGTCCGATTCCGTATTTAAGCGGGTACCCCGAACCAAAAGCACCTGTTCGCCATTCTTACTTAAGCGCTTGACTTGGCGCTGCCACACTACATTTTGATTTTGGTCGGAATCCAGACTCTCACTGATGGCTTCAAGCAGGGGCCTTAACAGGGGGTGGTCAGTACCCAGTTGCTTCAGGTCACTCCCGTTTTTTTCATGCACATTCACCCCTAATATCTGGCTCGCGCTGGCATTGCTCGAACGCAATTTGCGTTGTTCGTCCACTACCAGTACACCCGACGAAAGGTGTGCCAGTACGCTCTCCAAATATGTCTTGGCATCCTCCACTTGACGACGTTGTTTTTGGCTGAGTTTTTTGGCCTCTGCCAATTGTGATGTCATTTGATTGAAAAGTGTAGTCAACCCCCCCAGCTCATCTTTGCTTTGAACGGGATATTTTCCGGTGAAATCGCCAACCGCAACGGCTTTGGTCCCGGCAGCTAACGCTGCCAGCGGTGCACTGAGTCTCGCGCTTAAAAATACAGCCGCTGAGACGGCACTCAACAGCACTATCAACATCGACAACGTCAGCGTAATCCCAAATAGTCTTTTCAGTCCGACACGGGACAATGACAGCTCCTGGTAATCGCGATAGACCGCCTGAACCGTTTCCGCATCCGCCGCAAGTTGTTTCGGTACTGGTTGGGTAAACTGCAACACCTGCCTTTCACTCGACCAACTCGAACGAATCGGTACCAAAACCCGCAATATCAGACTGTCATCAGGCATTGTGTCCACACGGCTGAAGTTTCCTATTTTCCATGTTTCGTTGACCATTGAGGTCGAGGGCGGCTCTAGACCTTTGTTTATCGACTTGCCTGCCACCGCTATCTGCTTGCCAGTGTTGTCATATATCGCCGCTGCCTGCACGCTGCCTTCATTCACGAATCGTTTTATGGTTTCGGTATATTGGGACTGATTTTGTTCTTCCAAAATTAGTGAGACAAATCGCCCCTTCTTACCGAGTTCTTCCATGCCATTTTGCAGCGTGCTACGTGCAAGACTCAACCCCCCTTCCAATGCCTTTTCCACACGCACGTCGAACCAGGACTCAATACTTTTTCCGAGAAACTGAACCGAAACCAAATATACCAATACCCCTGGCAAGATGGCGATCAATGTAAAAACGATAGTAAGTCGCAGCGTGAGTTTTGCCCCGTAGACTTGTAACTTGAGTTTGTTTCGCAACTGCCAAAACTGGTATGTGACAAGCACGGCTAAACCAAATGCCAATGTACCGGTCAGTACAAATAGTGTGAAATAATTGCGTGAGAATAAATCTGTGTTCGCACTCGCACTCGACAACATGTACAACAACACAGCACCGGCCATTGCGCAAAACAATATCAGGTACTTCACGGCCGTCCCCTATTGTTACTGCTTGAAACAGGGCTGATGTCCCAGTGATAGCGGATGGAATCGACATTCCACTGGTCACTTGCAAGGGCATTCACCTGCAGCGGTTTGGGCAACTGACTCACGTCCAATTTCATTGCAGCATAAGCCCCAATCTCGCTGCCTTTTTTTGCCCACCTTGAAATATATCCACCACTGTTATTGTCCAACAGTGTCGCGGGGATTGCCGGCGCGGTCTGATGCCCCAAAACTTGTAGCGCATCTTTGAGTTCAAAAAAACTCTGGTACAAACCTCCGCGGGAAATGCGGTATTGCTGTGTCAGTGTATTGAATGAAAGTTTGGTTGTTTGTTCGTGGCTTCTGATTTCATTGTCCACCCAGTACCAGCGAGAACGGTGAATGGACAATTCGCTGATGAAGTAGAGCGTAACCCCGCGTTTTAGTGCCTCTTCAACGGGTGGGGGTAGGCTTATTTCAAAGTCGGCAGAAAGGATGTACCCCTCATCAGTCAGTCGGGCTTCGACTTTACTAATCTCGATACCTTCAGCAGAAACGTTTTGGAATACGAAAATTAATCCGAACAGGCAAACCGCCCCGCATATTCCTTTAACTATTTTTCTGCAACAAAGCATAAAAGAACCCGTCGTGTTGCTCGTTAGGCAGCAATTGGCCTTCTTGTAATGATATTAGACTTTGTTGTGTAGCTTCCGGGTGGTTCCCCAAAAAAACATCGATCACATTTTGATTCTCTTGTGTGAAAATTGAACAGGTTGCATAAAGCAACTTGCCGTTTTCGGCCAAGAGCGGCCACAGTGCTTCCAGAATTGATGACTGTTGTTTCGCAAAAAAAGTTATGTCTTCAGGCCTTCGCAACCATTTTATATCCGGATGACGGCGGACTACTCCTGAAGCAGAACAGGGCACATCCGCCAGAATGCGCTGGAAAGTTTCACCATCCCACCAATCGCGGGGGGATGCTGCATCACCGCAAAGTATTTTTGCTATTAAACCGGTGCGTTGAAGGTTCTCTTTCACACGAGACAGTCGCTGCTCGTCTTTGTCGAGTGCAATTAGCTCAA
>JAGVFD010000018.1 GCA_020057805.1 Sideroxydans sp.
AAGGTAGTTGGTGGTATAGCTGGCGGGGCAGCTGGTGCTGCCTTGGCAGGCGACGAAGGTTTCAGAAGAGAGTCTGTAGAACCAGCAATAGATGCCGTGAAGAAAACCGATCAAGCCGTACTTGGTATTGTCTCCGACTTGGCGGCAGATGCCCAGCCAGCACCAGGACGAGTGAGTAGCGGCAAAATCACAACTGCACCTGCGCCGGAGTCAAAGAAGTGAAAGGTTTTATAACCTACCTTCGCCGCAGGTCAGATACGACAAATATTCGTCATTGCTCTTCGATAAACAACACCACATACTCGCCCTTGTAATCATGACCGGTTGTGGTTGAAACAATTCTCCATCCCTTGGCGTAGATTCCAGCTACGGTATTGTTCTTTCCAAGGTTGTCGCACTCAAATATCCAACCGCCAATGGCATCTGTAATTTGGCTACACACCGCCCCCTTTTTAAAGGGGGCGGATGCGTTCATTGGGGCTGATTTTGGAAGCGGCAATTTCTCAGCATGTGCCAGAGAAGATATCAATACCAAAAAAATGCCAGTTGAAACTTTGCCTATAACTTCATTCATTGGAAGTTCCTCTTAAATTTACCAACGCTTTCCAGCCCAGTTACGATCACCGTACCAGTGTTTAAGCGTCCCACTCTTACTGTACGCTCTTCCCATTTCATCTTCGCGTTCGATCGATGCGGCCACATCGCGATAGATTTCTCTCCAAGTTTCAGGGGTGAAATCTTTGGCATTTTCAGCGCTACACCTAACAGCTCTTTTTCCGCGAGGACCTAAAATCAGAACTAGCAGCGCAAAGGCAACCAGAATGACCACGCCAAGCCATTTGTTATACAAAAATGGTAGTGCAAGGAAAGCTAAGATTGCCAGTAATCCATATTTGTTATCACGGCTTGGATTGATCAGTTTCTTCCAAGTAACCATCAAGTCGTAAACATACTGCTTAACTGGATGATCCATGTACACCACGGTCGCATAGTTGTGTTTATCAGGGACAACCACATCACGGTAGCGGGGCAGGCCAAAAAGGCCAGTTTCTCCCTTGTACCGAGGCAGATCCTTAATGTTTGTCAGCACATTGCCATGGCCCACTCGAACATACTTCGCTGGTTCGATTGACGCACCTTTAGTTGTGCCATCATTCCGACCAAAGAAGCGCGCAGCTTGCTTTGCGAAGTACCGAAGTACAGAAGCCAGACCAATTACAAACACAAGCAACAGAACGATTTCCATTACAGTATTCATTTTGATACCTCCTTACCAATAAGAGCCGAAGCTTTTTTCCTTACCTCATTCAACTCATCACGAGACACACTTCCTTTGCGACTTGCTTTGCGGACAACCCAATCAAGACTTTTAATCTGATCTGATAGCACCGCACTTGGGCGATCGCCATCAATTACCACCTCAAAGGGATAACCCTTAATCTGTGTTGTCATAGGGCAGCAGAGCATCAAACCAGTTTTGCCGTTGTAGGCTGCCGGACTGATAACGAGAGCGGGGCGGTGTCCAGCTTGTTCATGCCCTGCCTGCGGGTCAAAATGCAACCAAACAATATCGCCAGCCTCAGGTACGTATCCGCGCACCATTACAAAAGCTCCTTACCCACTGGCGCTCCGAAACTCACCTCGCCGTGCAAGTTGCTAGGAGTGATGCCAGACAGCAAACTCGCAAGGTCGTACTCATCCTGCATGATCGGTTCAATAATGATGCGGCCAGCCTCTTCGCGCACATCAACTGGCGTATCCAAACTCAAGCGCGCAGCTTCCATAATTCCAGCAGGAATGCGAACTGAAGCACTGTTTCCCCATTTCTTAATCATTATGCGCATTTCGTTCTCCAATGTTGATTCAATGTAGATACTGTATAGATATTTTAGTCGAGTGTCAACAATGATGATACATATTGGTGCGTGTATGAGGATGGTTTACTTGGAGGTGACCAATACCTAGTTTATAAGAGTGAATGCACTCACAACGCCTACAGAGCGTCAGCAGTGCGCCTAGAAAGTTACAGACACATCCAAAGCGTTTGTAGCACCTCTGTGGAGCATGTGCGAAAAACTCCATTTAAAACACACATCGGCTACAGAGCAACTACAGCGCATCTAGTCCAAAGGATGAGCGAGCCACCTTCAGCGACACCTCACCGATAGCCTGCAAATTTGCAATCTATCGGTGGGATTTTTACATTCAACAATCCTAGACTCCGCCAGTCATTTAATAGCTGGAAGCGGTTACGGCATGGGGCAACACCAAGCAATCAAAATAGATCCGTCCACATTCAAGTTCATTGCGACCTTGGACATATTCGCTTCTTCTTTCATCAAGGATGAAGGACTCTTTCCCCCTGAAGCCGATCCAGCTGCACAGGAAGCCATGTGCGATGAATTCCTAGTCGGTACGCCATATTGCTCACCCTACGCGATCTCAACAGGTGAAATGAAGCCACGCCGATTCGAGTACAAAGACAGGTTTATCCAGTTTTCTCCCTGTCCAACAGGGCTACCAACCATTAGAGACTTGGACGTGCTGACTTATTGCATTACCTGGATAGCTAATGCAGCTATAGACG
>JAGVFD010000110.1 GCA_020057805.1 Sideroxydans sp.
CCACATCTTCGACAGAAACAAAGTCGCGGCGCTGTCCACCATTGGCATAGCCATCACACCCTTCAAACAATTTCACATGACCTTCTGCACGATATTGATTAAAGAAGTGATAGGCCACCGACGCCATACGGCCTTTGTGCTGTTCGCGCTTCCCATACACGTTGAAATAACGGAAGCCTGCGATCTGTGATGTGCGATTGGCCCAACGGCGACGAACCACTTGGTCGAACAAGAATTTGGAGTAGGCATACACGTTGAGCGGCGACTCGTACTCACGACTCTCTTTGAACACGCCACCGCCGCCATACACAGAAGCGGATGAGGCATACAAGAACGGCACTTCTTCACGCTGGCAGTGATCGAGCAGGGAGAGTGAATAGTGATAGTTGTTCTCCATCATGTAACGACCATCGGTCTCCATGGTGTCGGAACACGCACCTTCATGTAGCACGGCAGAAGTAATGCCTTTGAATTGCCCCGCCTTGAGCTTTTCCAGAAAAATTTCTTTATCCAAGTAATCGGCGATGTCGCAATCCGTCAGGTTCTTAAATTTGTCCGCCTTGGTCAAATTGTCCACGGCGATAATGTTGGTCTCGCCGCGCTCGTTGAGCGCCTTAACGATATTCGAACCAATAAATCCGGCTGCGCCAGTAACGATGTAGTACATTTTTAACTCCTTAAAAACAGGGAAGAGATAAATGGGAAGGGGGAAGGGTAAAGAGGGAAGGGGGAACCCTGCGCACTTACCCTTCTCTCTTCTCTCTTCTCTCTTCCCCGAGGTCTTTAACAATCTCTTCTCTAGAAACCACGGCCGTGCCCAACTTACCGACCACCACACCTGCCGCCCGATTCGCGACGCATACGGCATCGGGCATTTCTGCACCGCTAGCCAGCATCACCGCCAAGGTGGCAATGACGGTATCACCCGCACCGCTCACGTCATACACCTCACGCGCGTGGGTGGGTTCGTGACGCACGCCTTGTTCGCGGAACAGCGTCATACCTTCTTCGCTGCGTGTCACCAACAAGGCATCCAAGCCCAGTTCAACACGCAACTTCTGCGCCTTCGCTGTCAATTCGGCATCGTTGTGCCACGTGCCCGCCACTTCACGGAATTCACTGCGATTCGGCGTGAGCAACGTTGCGCCGTGATAGCGCGCGTAGTCATCACCTTTAGGATCAACTAAAACAGGCTTGCCTGCGGCACGTGCTGCCTTAATCATCTCTGCAATATGCGTCAGCCCGCCTTTGCCGTAGTCAGACAAAATTACCACATCCGCCAGCGGTAGTTGCGCATGGAAATCGGCCAACTTGGCATTCAATACTTCGTGACTGGGCGGTGTTTCAAAGTCGATGCGTAACAGCTGTTGCTGACGCGCGACGGCGCGCAATTTCACAATCGTGGAGATGCTCGCATCACGATGCAACAAGGCATTCACACGACCTTGCGCAGTAAGTAGTTTTTGCAGGCAATCACCCGCCTCATCTGCCCCCACCACCGACAGCAAAGTGCAATGCGCGCCCAGCTCGGCAATGTTACGCGCCACGTTAGCTGCGCCACCGGGACGCTCTTCCACACGGCTGACTTTCAATACCGGAACGGGTGCTTCGGGCGAGATGCGCGTCACATCACCAAACCAGTAACGGTCAAGCATCACATCGCCAACCACCAAGATGCGGGCTTTATCAAATGCGGGCAGCTTCATGCCAACTCTCCTATTTCGAGTGAAATTGCTTGCAATGCCTTGAGCGGATCCGGCGCTTGCGTGATGGGGCGACCGATAACCAAGTAACTCGCCCCGCTTTCCAATGCAGCACGCGGTGTCATGATGCGCGATTGATCATTAGCAGCGGTATTAGCGGGGCGTATGCCAGGCGTCACCAATGAAAACGCTTGGCCACATTGCTGACGCAATAAGGCGGCTTCCTGTGCCGAACACACCACCCCATCCAGCCCGCTGTCACGCGTCAATTGTGCGAGACGCGACACCATCTCGGCGGGGGTCGCGGCAATGCCGATGCCGTGTAAATCCTCTTGCGCCATGCTGGTGAGTACCGTCACAGCAATCAGTTGCGGGCGATGCGCCACATTCGCCAACGCTTCACGCGCCGTTTCCATCATGCGTCTGCCGCCTAATGCATGCACGTTCACCATCCACACCCCCAGAGATGCTGCCGCCTTACACGCTTGTGCAGTGGTGTTGGGAATGTCATGGAATTTCAAATCCAAAAACACTTCAAAGCCGCGCTGTTGCAGCTGCTCCACCAACTGCGGCCCCGCCGAAGTGAAAAGCTCCTTGCCGACCTTGAGGCGACACAAACTCGGTTCCAAGCGATGCACCAATTCCAGCGCAGGCGCCGCTTGTGCGAAATCGAGTGCAACAATAATTTTGGGATGGTTCATATCGTTAAGCCGTTCTCTTCACTCCGTTTTGGAGAGTAAGTTTCCCATTGGTGACAAGCAGGGCAATGCCAATAAAACTGGCGCGCCTTAAAGCCGCAGTGCTGGCAGCGATACATAGCAAGCGTGCGCGTGCGTTTGTAAATTAAATTCTTAACAAGCTCCAAATCGGCACGACGCTCATTACTCACTTCCATCAACTGTGCTTCCAGCAACTTATCCAAGCCCAGCAGAGTGGGATTACGCTTCAATTCATTGCGCACCATTTGATAAGCGGCCTCTGCGCCATCGCGGCGCACCAGCGCCGCAAACAGCACATTCATTAAATCGAGCGAAGGATATTTCTCAAAATAGCCTTGCAATAAACTAATGCCCGCCGCCTCACTCCCCAATTGCATATGGCCTTGCAGCAAACGCTCCGCCACCAAAGGCAAATACTGCGCATCTTGTTGCTCGACTTGCTTCCATATCGCAAGGGCTTCTAACGCGCGCCCCGCTAATAATTCCATATCACCCAACATGATGTTGGCACGCACCCCTTTAGGATTCGCACTCAACGCTTGCTCAAGATGAACCACAGCCGCTTCAGTTTGTTTTTTAGCGAGCTCACTGGTCGCCAATTCGCAAAAGAAAAATGCAGCTAAATTTCCGCGCGACTCGCCCGTCAAGGTGCTCAATTGCTGGGCAATATCAATCGCCTTCAGCCAATCTTTTTCTTTTTGGTAAATCTCCAACAAAAATTCCAGTGCTTCTTTCTCGTAGGGCGAGCCATGTAATTGATGGAAAGCACTTTCTGCTCTATCCAAAATACCTGCCTTCAAATAATCCTGCCCCAATTCAAATAGCGCTTGCTGCTTTTTTACTTCGTCCAAGTCTCCCCGTTCGACTAGATTTAGATGCATGCGAATCGCTCTATCCACCTCGCCACGACGGCGAAATAAACTGCCCAGTGCAAAGTGCAATTCAATAGTTTGCGGATCGACTTTTACGACTTCGATGAAAGCTTCAATCGCTTGGTC
>JAGVFD010000075.1 GCA_020057805.1 Sideroxydans sp.
GCCCACGGTGCCCAGCAAGCGCAGGCTGGATAAGTCGTATTGGGCAGGCAAGTCGCCGCCTAATTTAATGAGCGAGCGAATGGCAGTAGGTGCGGTGTAGAAGGTGGTGATTTTGTGGTCTTGAATCATCTTCCAGAAACGGCCTGCATCGGGGTAAGTGGGGATGCCTTCAAAGATGACTTGGGTTGCGCCCATCGCCAGCGGGCCATAAGCCACGTAGCTATGTCCGGTAATCCAGCCCACGTCAGCGGTACACCAGAAAACGTCGGATGCTTTGTAGTCAAATACCCACTTCATGGTGAGCATTGTGCCCAACAAATATCCGGCGCTGGAATGCTGTACGCCTTTAGGTTTGCCGGTTGAGCCTGAGGTGTAAAGAATGAACAGTGGATGTTCCGCATCCACCCACTCTGGTTCGCACACTTTAGCTTGGTTAGTTTCGATGTCATGCCACCACACGTCGCGCGAGGCATTGAAGGCCATCTCGCCCCCTGCGCGTTTGTAGACGATGACATTTTTAATGACGTCGCAGCCTTCTAGCGCGAGGGCTTCATCTACGATAGATTTGAGCGGCATCAATTTGCCACCGCGCATTTGGAAGTCGGCGGTAATGATGGCAACGGCTTGTGCATCCACGATGCGCTCTTGCAGGCTCTTGGAAGAAAAGCCACCGAATACTACAGAGTGAATCGCGCCAATACGCGCACAGGCTTGCATTGAAATAACAGCCTCAATACTCATTGGCAGATAAATGATGACGCGGTCGCCTTTTTTGATGCCACGTGATTTCAAGCCGTTGGCGAATTGGCACACGCGGGCGTGCAAATCGCGGTAGCTGATGTGAGTCACTTTGCCGTCGTCCGCTTCAAATTTGATAGCGATTTTTTCGGGCTGTGTGGTGAGGTGTTTGTCTAGACAGTTGTGAGAAACATTCAGCACGCCATCTTCGAACCATTTGTAAAACGGTGCATTGCTGTCATTCAGGGATTGAGTGAAGGGCGTTTTCCATTGGATATTTTCGCGTGCCAGATTGGCCCAATAGCCCGGGTAGTCTTTTTGTGACGCGTCCACCATGGCTTGATAAGCGGCCATGCCAGAGACATTGGCTTGTTTTACAAACGCATCTGAAGGCGGGAATACGCGGTTTTCGTTCAAGACGGATTGGATGTCAGACATGAGTTTCTCCTGAAATAGGTGGATTAAGGCTGTTAGCACGCTGGATTATCTTTTGCCGAGCCTCTATGGGCAAGCGTTGCTGTTTGGCGAATGCCACTTTAAGGGCTGTGCCTGACACTATCCTTACGATGGCCTTACATGGGATTAACCCAAACGCAGTTTGAGTACCAAAACCGTACCAGACAATAACAAGGTGATGGCGTTGGCAATGATAATGGGCCAAGCGTTTAACAAAATACCGTAGACCAGCCATAGTGCTACGCCCCCAGTGAAAGCGAGATACATGGCGAGCGAAATGTCTTGTGTGTGTTGGCTGCGCCACACTTGCAAGACTTGCGGAATAAAGGCGCCCGTGGTGAGACAAGCGGCCAGACTGCCAATGAGTTCACTGGTGAGCATTACTTTTCCTCGTGATGGTCAGAATCTGCCCACAGTTGATGCGCATCCAGTAGTAAGCGATAACGTGCTTCGTTGGCATCTAATTGTGCCAAGCTTTCTGCGAGCGAGGCTTCGAGCGCTTGGCGGCGCGCGATGAGGGTGTCGCCTAGGCTACTTTCACCGAGGCGATAAGCACGTGCGATGAGTTCGGCATTTTGGCGTAAGGCGACGCCCGCTTCGCGCGCTTGTAGCCATATCTGAAAGTTGTTTTCAACTTGGGTGTAGGTGGCGACGATGTCGGCTTCCAAGCGTTTGTGCACGGCTAAATTGCGGTCACTGGCGATTTGCGCGGCTTGATGCGCCGCTTCCGCATTGGCTGCGCGCGTGCTGTAGGACAAGGGAATTGAAAAATACACGCCGCTAATTTTTTGATTGCCACTCATTTGATTGGCGTAGCGGAAACCCAAAGTGGGGTCAGGCAGACGTTCCGCGCTAGTGCGTTCGGCAAGTTTCTGTTGATAGCGTTGTTCTGCTTCGGATAGGCCTAACTCGTGATTGTGATTACGAATGATTTGTTGCCAGTAATCGAGTTCTTGCGAGATGGCTTGCGGCTTCAGTACGGGGATATTGTCATTTAGTTTTAGCGCGGTGAATTGTCGCGTGAGTTCATTGGCGGCGAGTTGGCTACGCAACTGGGCTTGTTGCAAGCTGATGTTGGCCAGCGCCACGTTGGCGTTAATTTGGTTGAGTTCCATGCGCGGCGCATCACCGGCTTGGATGCGTTTTTCGGTGATGGCAGATTGTTGCTTTAGGAGGGTAACTTGTTGTTGCCATTGCAACTTTTGTGCGTTTTCACGCTGCCAGTTGAACCAGAGTTTAAGCAAGCTGCGCGACGCTTCGTGGCGCGCATCGCCCAAGGCATTTTCGCCACGTAGCACCCCTTCAGCACCAATCTCGCTGTCAATCATCATTTTGTTGGGCAGGCGGAATGGGCGTTCCAGCGCGACTTCCCAATCGCGCAAATTTTCCACGCCGTTAGCGTTGTAGAGGGTCTCTTTGTAACTGCCGCCACGTAAGGTGAACTCGTATTCGCCCGCATCACGTTTGCGCTGATTGGCCTGCTCAATTTGCAATTGCGATTGTGCGTTCAATACCATGAGGTGCTGATCGAGTGCTGCATCCACTTGCGCGGAGGACGGTAAATCACTCATAGGCAGTGGCTCGGGCAGCAACGGGTGGGGCAAGGCAACTGACGATAAGTCGGTGGATATTTTGATAGGTAAAGGCTCAGCCAGCAGGGGCGTGGATAACAGGCATAGTGCGTAGCCGATGAGGTGCGTGCGAATACTCATGCCAACCTCCCAAATTCGGAGATGGGGGCAATCCAGTAGGCAATTTCGGGATTGGACTCTTCTTTTTTGAGGTGTGCGATGAGCGCTTGCGCATCTTCATGGTTCATCACGCACACAATTTGTACGCGTTGTGAACGTCCACGCACTTGTTCCAACATGCTGGGTAATTTTTCTTTTTGGCTAGCCCCTTCGATGTGCGACAACGAAAATCCACGCACCCACTGCGGGTGTTCTAACAATTGGTCGACCAATCTTTCTTCTAGTGAGCGGTGGCAAATTAAGGTAAGGCAGCAGTTCATCTCGTTCATGGCAGGGCTTTCGTTTTTTCGATGCCGAAACGGCGGTACAAAATAGGCAACATGATGAGGGTGAGTAAGGTGGAGGTAATCAAACCTCCCGTCACTACGATGGCGAGGGGTTTCTGGATTTCAGAACCCGGCCCCGTAGCAAACAACACGGGCAGCAAGCCAAAGGCGGTGATGCTGGCAGTCATTAAGACGGGGCGCAGGCGGCGTTTTGCGCCTTCGAACACGACTTCATTTATTCCCATTCCTTCTTCGTGCAATTGATTGAAGTAAGACACCATCACCACGCCATTCAAAACGGCAATGCCGAGTAAGGCGATGAAGCCGACAGAGGCGGGTACGGACATGTATTGACCGCTAATCCACAGTGCAAATACGCCGCCAATTAAGGCAAAGGGGATGTTGGTCAACACCAAAGCGGCTTGGCGTACCGAACCGAAAGTGGTGAATAGCAGTAAGAAAATCATGCCGAGAGCAATGGGGACGACGACCGCTAAACGTGCAGCGGCGCGTTGCTGGTTTTCAAATTGACCGCCCCAGCTCAGGCTGTAGCCTTCAGGCATTTGGATTTGAGTGGCAACGGCAGCTTTCGCTTCTTCCACAAATCCCACCAAGTCGCGGTCACGCACGTTGCTTTGCACCACCACCATGCGCTGTCCGTCTTGGCGATCCACTTTAACGGGGCCATCCGCGCGTTCTAGTTTGGCCACTACTGAAAGGGGAATGGCTTGGCCGTTGGGTAAGGGGAGAGAGAGTGCGGCGAATAGGGCGGGTGATTGTTGAATCTCCGATTGGCCGCGCATGATGAGCGGTGTGCGCCGCGCATCTTCAATGACCGTGCCTAGTTGCTGGCCTTCAATTTGCCCGCGCAGAGCACTGGTGATGTCATCTACATTGAGCCCTAGGCGACCTGCAGCGAGACGGTCAATGACCACGCGGTAATACTGCACGCCACTGTTTTTGACGGTAAATACGTCTTCACTACCTTCAATGTTTTCTAGTAGCGTCACCATTTGTTCGGCGGTGCTGTTGAGTTGGTCTAGATTGCTACCAAATATCTTGATGGCAATGTCGCCACGCGCGCCCGTGAGCATTTCCGATACGCGCATCGCAATGGGTTGGGTGAAGCTATATTCAACACCAGGAAAGTCGTTCATCACTTGCCGGATGTGGTCAATGATGGCGGTTTTATCTTTGGCCGCCCATTCCTTTTGCGGCTTGAGTACGAGGAAGTTGTCGGTCTCGTTCAATCCCATCGGGTCAAGTCCGAGTTCGTCCGCACCAGCACGTGACACCATGCCTTTAACTTCGGGCACTTGCGCCAGAATGGCCGCTTGAATGCGCTTGTCCATTTCAGCCGTTTGATTGATGTTGATGGAGGGCAGTTTGGATACTTGCATGATGATGTCGCCTTCATCCATTTCGGGCATAAAGGTCTTGCCCAGCAGGGTGTAGACGCCGCCAGTGATGAGTAGCATTACCAAGGCGCTAATAATCACAACTCGTTCTTTGTCTAGCGAACGTTGCAGTAGTGGCACATAGATGCCCATTGCTTTGCGCACCAACCAAGGCTCACCGTGATCGGCTTCTTTCAGCAGGAAGGAAGCCAGCATGGGTACGAAGGTGAGCGAAATGAGTAGCGACCCTGCGAGTGCGAATACGATAGTGAGCGCCACAGGGATAAATAATTTCCCCTCCAATCCTTGCAGTGTCATCAGCGGTAAGAACACGATGATGATGATGGCTACACCAGCGGCAACGGGGGTGATGACCTCTTTCACCGCGCGATAAATCACATGTAGGTGTGGAATATGTTCGCGTTTGTGCGCTAGGTGATTGATGACGTTTTCAACGACCACCACAGCAGCATCCACCAACATGCCGATGGCGATAGCGAGTCCCCCTAGGGACATTAAGTTGGCCGATAAGCCAAATTGCTGCATCAAGATAAAGGTGATGAGAACCGCTAGCGGCAAGGTGAGGGCAACCACCAACGCTGCGCGCAGATTGCCCAAGAACAACACCAATAAGATAACCACCAATACGATGGCTTCGGCGAGCGCTTTGAATACAGTGCCGACGGCGCGTTCAACCAGACTGCCGCGATCATAAAAAACTTGAGTGGTTACGCCTTTGGGCAGGGTGGGCGCTAATTCTTGTAACTTAGCACGTACGCTATCGACGACCTTTTGTGCATTGGCGCCGCGCAATCCTAGTACCAGTCCTTCTACCGCCTCCCCTTGGCCATTTTGTGTTACCACACCGTAGCGGGTGAGTGCGCCGATGCGCACTTCCGATACGTCGCCAATGCGCGTGGGGTTGCCTTGTGAGGTTGAGATAACAATGTCGCGCACATCTTGTAACGTCTTGATGCTGCCCTCAGCACGTACTAGTAAAGCTTCGTCGCCATCGCTGATGCGGCCTGCACCGTCATTGCGATTGTTGGATTGAATAGCTTGCTGAAGTGCTGCAAAGGTGATGCCACGCGCCGCCAGCGCGTTATGGTTGGGCACAACTTCAAAGCTACGCGCTAAACCGCCCAGTGAATTGACGTCGGCCACGCCAGGCAAGGTGCGCAGGGCGGGGCGAATGGTCCAATCCAAAATTGTGCGCCGCTGCTCAAGTGAAATGCCCTCGCCTTCGACGGTGAACATAAACATTTCGCCTAGCGGCGTGGTGATGGGAGCGAGTCCGCCAGAGACGTCATTGGGCAAATCACGCATCGCATTGTTGAGACGCTCCGCTACTTGTTGGCGCGCCCAATAAATGTCGGTCGCATCATTGAAGTCAATTGTGATGTCGGCGATGGCGTATTTGGACGTGGAGCGCAATACGCGTTGATTGGGAATGCCCAGCATCTCTAACTCAATAGGCGCGACGATGCGAGCTTCCACTTCTTCGGGAGTCATTCCGGGTGCTTTCATAATAATTTTGACTTGAGTCGTCGAAACATCAGGAAAAGCATCAATGGGTAATTCGTGGAAAGCGCTAAACCCCACCGCCACAACCAGCAGCGTAATGGCGATGGAAAGCAGGCGTTGGGTGAGTGAAAATTCGACTAATTTAGAGAGCATTATTCAGCACCGCCAATGCCCATGGCTGTAGATTTCAAGGCGGAAACCCCCGTTACGGCGATTTTCTCATCCCCTTTGAAACTGCCACTTACAACGGTGCTTTGCGCTCCCTCACTCAAAATGGTCACAGGCTCAATGTGAAAGCCGATGGATGTTTTTATGAAAAGAACAGCTTTGCCATTGATGCGGGAAAGTGCGCTGTTAGGGATGTTCCATTGGGTATTGCCACTACTTTGGTTCGCGATACTTGCTTCAACAAGCTGTCCTGGGCGTAAGTTTTCCGTCCCTTCCCGAATAAGCGCACGTACTAATATAGTTTGATTGCCGCCACTTAAGCTTTGTCCAATGGCTGTAATTTTTCCTTTTGCAGTAAAAGCAGGAATCGTCACGCTTGCCCCTACTTTTAGATTGCGCGCACTGGCAAGGGAAAGCTGAATTTCCAATGCGAGCGGATTAAGCTTGGCGACCTTGAACAATGGACTAGCTGCATCTAAACGCTGGCCTGCACTAGCGCTTTTTTCGAGGACAACTCCTTCGATGGGCGAAGTGATAGTCAGTACGCTGCTTAAATTATTGCTCTCTAATAATTGTCGAATCGCGCCCTCCGTCATGCCCGCTAGTTTCAGGGATTGTTTGCGTTCGGACATGGCTGCATTGGCTTCGCGCTGCGCGCCACGCGTTACACGCATACGACTTTCAGCGATGATGCCGTCTTTCCATAGTTGCTCATCTCGGAATAGATTTTCTTGCGCAAGCAGAGATTGGGTGTAAGCCTGCAACAAGCTACGTTGCGCTTCTGTGAGTGAGGGGCTTTGTAGCTGTGCCAGTGTCTGGCCTTTATGCACGAAATCGCCCACGCCCACCAAAGTTTGCTCAATCATCGCGGGTAAAGGCGTGCTGACGGTATAAAGCTGATTACTTGGGATAACAACTTGAGCTGGGATGCCTGTCAGCTCACCTTGCTGTTTGGGCGGGAGCGGAGCGGTTGCGATGCCGAGCTGTTTGATTTGAAGTTCTGAAAGTGGGATGTCTTGAGCAAATGCGTATTGAGTTGAAAGAAGTAGGGTAATTACAAGAAAACTAATTTTATTCATTACGACGATTCCTCAATAACGGATGATTCAAAATGTGGTTAAGCGCCTTATTCTATATTGAGTGCGCTAATAGAGCTGCAATCATAATCATGCATCGCTTACAGAAGCGGCCATTCACTTGGCGGCTTGTAGTCTGCTGTTAGGCTAATTAAGTTCCATTTTGTGAAAGTAAATGATGGGGCATTGGGTGCGCAGCGCAATAATTCAAGCGAGCGCATAGATATGTAGCAGCCGCGGTTAGAAAATAAATGAATAAAGGCTTGACCATGTACGGTCATGCCAATAGAATGCGCCCCCTCAAACAGACGCGGGGTGGAGCAGTCTGGCAGCTCGTCGGGCTCATAACCCGAAGGTCGTAGGTTCAAATCCTGCCCCCGCAACCAAATTAGAAATACAGTGCAAAAAATTAGTTGACGAAATAATTTTAGTCCCTATAATGCGCACCTCTTCGACGCCGAGGCGTTAAAGAAAGCGGTAAAAAGCTCCTTAAAAATATATATAAA
>JAGVFD010000126.1 GCA_020057805.1 Sideroxydans sp.
AAAATATAAAAGGGATAACCCCTGAAAAGGGCGATATTCAAGACGGCAAGAAGATGAAGGATGCTGCAATGTGCAGAGTTAAAACCAGACAACAACAACAGACTTGAGAATCGCGGCGCGCACTATGAACGGCATCCCATGTAATAGCAACTATTTTTTGCTGTTTAAGTGGGGTGGGTAAGCTGAATAGGGTCGTTCAGGAGGCGCGTACTCGGAAGTGGCGTGTGAACTAATGTATTTGTGGGCGTGACGGCTTGAGTTGTGGAGCAAGTATTTCGGGATGTGTTAATTGGATATGCGCTTCAAATTCCGTGTTGCGTACCCATTCAGAACAATGCGGACAGCAGAAGCGCAGGTTGATTTGGTCGTTATCGAGTTTTGTTCCCCATAGTTGTTTAGAGGCGGTCATGGCGAAACTCCTTTCAGCTACGCTAACGTGATGAGCGCGTGAGAGCAGTGTCTCGCTTTACTGCTCGGGCTGTCTATAGACTAAACGGCCTATATATCAGCCTATATAGGGCGCGTTTTGCTTTAGAGAGGGATGCGTGAGCCGAAATGTTGTTTGAATAAATCGGCCAATTCTATGCGCGTGTGTTTGTGATTTTGACCGCCCCGACTCGCAATTTTTAGTGAACCCATGAGTGAAGCAAGCCGCCCTGTTGTTTCCCAATCCCACCCCTGCTGAATGCCATGCAATAAGCCCGCGCGATAGGCATCGCCACAGCCTGTGGGATCAACAATCGCGCTGGGTTTGGGGGTGGGAATGGGTATCTCTTTGCCGTCTGCGTAAATGAGTGAGCCATCCGCACCGAGGGTGACGACTAACGCTTTTACGCGTTGTGCAATTTCTTTCAATGTTTTCCCCGTTTTGTCTTGCAGCAGCTTTGCCTCGTAGTCATTCACCGTGACGTAAGTAGCCTGTTCGATTAAGGCGAGCAATTCGTTGCCAGAAAACATGGGCATACCTTGGCCGGGGTCAAACACGAAAGGCGTGCCTGCATCCACAAATTCTTGCGCATGACTGATCATGCCGTCGCGACCATCGGGCGAGATGATGCCCAGCGTCACGCCTTGCGCATCCTGCACGTGATTCAACTGTGAGTGCCCCATGGCACCTGGGTGGAAGGCGGTAATCTGGTTGTCGTCAAGGTCGGTGGTGATGAAGGCTTGTCCAGTGAAGCTGTTTGGCACGTGGCGGATATGGGTCTGCGGCAGTCCGAGCTTTTCCAGACGCGAGGCGTAAGGCGCGAAGTCGTCACCCACTGTTGCCATGATGAGGGGGTGTCCGCCTAGCATCTGTAAGTTGTAAGCGATGTTGCCAGCACAGCCGCCATACTCGCGGCGCATCTCTGGCACGAGGAAAGCGACGTTGAGAATGTGAATCTGTTCAGGCAAGATGTGTTTCTTAAATTGGTCTTTGAACACCATGATGGTGTCGTAGGCCATGGAACCGCATATGAGAGTTTTCATGATGAGATATTGTGCGTGAATGGGCGGATTATAAAGGGGGTAGCTCTATCTCTTATCCATATCCTGAATGAAGAGATTGATGAGCTGGGATAGCTCACTCGGTGCTCGAAGGAAGCGGAAGCCTGCGCGCTTTGCCGTTGTGCCATCAGGAAGTTGGATTGTGTTGATGTAACGCAATTCTAGATCTGCTGTTACTGCTTCACCTTTGGGGGTGATGATGCGGCAACCTTTTAAGATCGCACCTTGTTCGAGATTGATGCCAGTGTCGTAGATAAGCATACCTAGTCCGTCGTGGCTCACATCGGTGACATGAGATTCGAAGGGCATGAAGCCAGCGGCATCTGCGATACAACGTAGTGCAGGGTTGTCAGGTGCTGGGAATCGCACGTGTTCGCGGCGATTGTGTATCAGGAGCGACTTCGGCAAATTGAAAAGGAGGACGGGTTGCCCGTCAATTTGCGTCTCTTCAGGGGACGAGCCCTCGAACGTATAGAGTAGGCCTTGTGAATCCGTTGCCGTGAATTCCACTGCATCAGCGAAGGCCAGTAGCGCGCTGTTCGCTTCCTTGTTAATCGAAAAAGTAGTGGTGAAGTGTCCATGCGGCAGATCAAGAGATAGCATGAATGCCTTGAAGGAACGATGCTCTCCAAGCTCTGCGGTGATATGGCAGCGTTCATGCGCCAGCATTTGCAAGATGCGACAAATTTCGATGTGCGAGTAGAACAGCAGGTTGTCAGATCTGACTTTTTTGGCGTTGGCTGGGGAGCTCATGCTACTTAAGCGAACAACACCATGCCCCACACAAACAACATATTGCCCATGCTTAACAATACGGCAGCGCCGGCGATGTCTTTGGCGCGCTTGGCGAAGGGGTGTTGATCGAGTGAGGTGTGATCGACGGCAGCTTCGACAGCAGAATTGACGAGTTCAAGAATGAGTACCAGCAAGGTGCTGGCGACCATGAGGACTTTACCGATAGTGTCAACGTTACACAGCAAGGCAAAGGGGATGGCGATGGCCGCAACGAAGATTTCTTGACGGAAGGCATCCTCATATTTCCATGCTTCACGAAAACCGTTTAGCGCGGCCCTTAACGCACGAAAAACATGCAAAGGGCCGGGCTCAAATTTGTTTGGGCTCTGCATGGATTTACTTGAGTATTAAGCTAGCGCCGCTAATGCCGCATCGTAGTTGGGCTCATGCGTGATGTCGTCCACCAGTTCAGCATGGATGATCTGGTCTTTCTCGTCCAGCACCAGCACGGCACGCGCTGTCACACCAGACAGGACGGTATCGGCGATCTTCACGCCGTAGTTACGCATGAAATCACGGCCGCGCATGAGTGAAAGGGTGACAACGTTTTCTAGTCCCTCGGCTACGCAGAAGCGGCTCATGGCGAAAGGCAGGTCGGCCGAAATCACCAGAACTACGGTGTTGTTCAGCTTGCTCGCTGCTTCGTTGAACTTGCGTGTGGAAGTGGCGCACACGGCGGTGTCTAAGCTCGGCACGATATTCAGCACTTTGCGTTTGCCTGCGAAGGATTGCAGTGCGACGTCTTTCAGGTCTTTATCCACCAGCGTGAATGCTGGGGCGACTTGGCCGACTTCGGGGAATTTGCCGAACAGCGTGACGGCTGCGCCGCCTAGGGTTGTTCCAGTTTTATTTGCGATGTCTTTTGCCATGGTGATGCTCCTTTAACTTTTCGAAAGAAAAAACTAATCAGTCCACGAAAATCACGAACAAACCTGCGGGACATTTGGCAGTCATTAAATCAATCCTGCCGTGCTTATTTTTCGTGATTTTCGAGTCTTTCGTGGACAGCGGTTTTAATGCTTATTCATACACCGAAATCGGTGGGCAAGAACAAATCAAATTTTTGTCTCCGTACACATTATCCACTCTCGCCACAGCAGGCCAGAATTTATTCTCGCGCACGTAAGGCAAGGGAAAAGCGGCTTGTTCGCGCGAGTACGGTTTCTTCCACTCGTTGGCGCAGACCGCTTTCGCCGTGTGCGGTGCGTGTTTGAGGATGTTGTCCTTCTTGTCCACGCGGCCAGAGATGACTTCTTCGATCTCTTTGCGGATGGCGATCATGGCGTCACAGAATCGATCTAGCTCGGCCTTGGATTCGCTCTCGGTCGGCTCCACCATCAGCGTATCCACCACTGGGAAGGATGT
>JAGVFD010000052.1 GCA_020057805.1 Sideroxydans sp.
CTCTCGGTCATTGGTGGCGGCGATGATTAACGTCATTCCCTCAATATGCGACGGAGCAAAGCGTGCAAGTACCGCCTCGACCCCCACCTGTTTAGCTAGCTCCGCATCAATTTCAGGCGCGACCACACGCACGCTTGCGCCAGCCTCCAAGAAAACGCCTGCCTTGCGTTTGGCGACTTCACCCCCGCCCACTACGAGACACCGCTTGCCTTTGATGTTATGAAAGACAGGTAAAAAATCCATTTTATTGCACCGCTTTTAGAATCAAGGGGACGAGTGCTTCAGGCAATTTAATTTTGCCTGCCAAAGCAAATTCATGCGCGCTCGATGACATCTTGTTCCATGTTTTTTTGATGATGACGATCCATTTTGCCTCATCGTATTCAGGGTGCTGCCCAGCAAAGGCAAGCATGTAATGTTCGATGAAAACCAAGTCCACTACGTCTTCCATCATCTGTGTTTCGGAATCCGTTTTCAGATTTTTCTTGCTGATAATGAGTTGCGTACGGGCAATCGTCGCTTCGTCATAGCCCACTTCCTGCATCAGCTTGCCCGCCGTCGCGGCGTGAAATTTATACAGATTGGTGCGCCACAACATATAGCCAGGCTTGTCCATGGCGTAATCGCTGCGCGGATGCTTCCAACGTTGAATGTGCTGCGCACGGCAAGCTAATTTCACCGCTTCCGATGCTTCAGGGGCAAAGCGTTCCTGCATTTCTGTCATGCGCTGTGCGTACAGCCATTCTTTGGGCAATTCCTTACCATCCAACATTTCCATGTTCGGGTCTTGCGCGTTGGCTTGGTCAAAGGCGGCAATAGCGGATGCGTAATGTTGCGTCATTTAAGTAGTCCTGAATAAGCGATAACCATATTCCGCTTTGTTGGTGAGCTCGGGCGTACAAGGCACGATGGCGCGCAAGGCTTGCGCTAATTCAAACAAGGTCTGTGGTTCGCCGGATTTAAGTTCGAGTTCTAATTCCGAAATGGGGCATGACGCTGCACCTGCAAGAATTTCTCCGTAATCCATGCACAACTCAATCTCTGCCCCGGCAAATTTCACCAGTCGAACATTGCGCTTAAAGGTGGTAACAAAAATAGGGCGTAGGTGATTTTTCACACCTGTGGGCAACACACCGCCGCTACGTTGCAAAATTTCAAAATCTAATTGCTCGCGTGGCACAAACGCTTCCCACTCGTTGCGCTGATGTAAGCCCGCCTGCATTTGTCCCCCGCCTTTTAAGGTTTGAATCCATTGCGTCCCTACTCGTCGCAAGCGCAATGCCATCGCATGCTGAAACAAGGTGAGGTCGGCGGTATCGTAATACACGCTATGCAAGTCAAGTGTGCGTGCGCGTGTTACAGCAATTGAGCGCACCCAAGGGTGATTTTTCAGCTTGGCGATATGCGCTAGCGCGATACTTAATTTGAGTTCGGTTTCGAGTGCCATGCGAGGCTTACATCAGCACAGGATGATCTGGCAGTTCGTTAAGTTTACTGCCTTGTTGTGGGTAGTGTTGCTTGAGGTGTTCACCTACGCGAACGACACCTGCGAGTATGCCCGCTTCAAATTGGCCTTGGCGGAATGCCGCTTCCATTTCTTGGCAAATGGCCTCCCACGCAGCTTGTCCTAATTTTTCGTGAATACCTCGATCCGCCACAATTTCTACATCGCGGTCAGCCAGCAATAAATAAATCAGCACGCCGTTGTTATGCACGGTGTCCCACACATGCAAATCAGAAAACACCTGAATCGCTCGTTCACGTGCGCTCTGCCCTGACCACAGTGCAGCCCCATCGAGTGCGTGCTCCACTGCAAATCGAATCTGCCCCGCGCATTGCGCTTCGGCATGAGCAATCGTGCTTTCTATTTTGCGCAGAGACGCTGCGGAAAAGTGCCGACGCGCAGCCCACGAGCCGCTAAAAAGATGTTTGATGATGCGTTTGATATTCATTTACCAATCCCCTGAAGCACCACCACCACCGAAGTCTCCCCCACCACCGCCCCAACTACTGCTACCGCCACTCCCTCCTCCGCCTCCCCAACCCATAGGAAAGGATGAGCCACGACTGTTTGAGCCGAACGCCAGCGAAAAGATAAATGCGATGGCACCCATGATGAGTGCCGCACCCAGCGATAACAAAGTGAGCCACGCCACGCCGCCCACTAACCCGCCCACCACCAGGCCGCTGGGCAACCTACCCAACAAAGGGCGAATGATGGCATTGCCAAATATGAAGATGAGAAAACCGATGCCGATGACATTACTGAAATCATCCTGCGCATTAGATGGCGTTGCGCTGGGCGCAGGCAGCGGCAGCGCTTCGCCTTCAATCACTTTAATCAACGAATTGATGCCCGCATCCATTCCCGCATAAAAATTACCTTGCTTAAACTCGGGGCTGATGACTTCCGCAACAATACGTTTGGTCGTTGCATCATTCAACGCGCCCTCTAATCCATAACCCACTTCGATGCGCAACTTACGATCATCTTTGGCGATGATTAACAGCACACCATCGTCCACCCCTTTGCGCCCAATTTTCCACGCTTCAACCACGCGCAAACTAAATTGCTCAATGGCTTCAGGTTGTGTAGTGGACAATACCAACAGCGCGATTTGCGCGCCTTTACTGGCTTCAAAAGCAGCCAGTTTGGCTTCGAGTGCTTGGGTTTGTGCGACATCCAGCGTCGAGGTTAAATCGGTCACACGATGCGTAAGCGTAGGAACGGCAACCTCGGCTTGCGCTGTTCCGATAAGGAACAACGCAATTAAACCGACGCGAATCCATGAGGAAAAATTCATAAGGACGTTTCTATAAATTCGTCATATCGGCGAAAGCCGGTATCCAGACAATAAAATAAACAGTGCAAGGCACTGACACAAAAGCATTTTAATGAATGCACTGGATACCGGCCTGCGCCGGCATGACGGAATTTTGGATTTATAGAAGTGCCCATAATGTGCATAGCACCCATTCCTCTCCCACACTTGAGGGAGAAGGAAGTGGTGGCGGCTTCCATTATTTAGCAGGAACAGTGGGAGCACCAAAATCCACTTTAGGCGCGGTTGAAATTGCCTTCTCGTCTTCCACGGTGAAAGAAGGTTTAACGGTATAGCTAAACATCATCGCCGTCAGATTAGTGGGGAAGGAACGTGTCAGCACGTTGTACTCCTGCACGTCTTTGATGAAGCGATTACGTGCCACAGTGATGCGATTTTCCGTCCCTTCTAACTGCGCTTGTAAATCGCGGAAGATGGTGTCCGCCTTCAACTGCGGATAGTTTTCAGTCACCATCATCAGCTTGCTCAAAGCCTGCGTCAGTTCGCCTTGCGCAGCTTGAAATTTCTTAAACGCTTCCGCATTGTTAATCAATTCTGGCGTGGCTTGAATAGTGCCGACCTTGGCGCGCGCTTCGGTAACGCCAACCAGTACATCTTTCTCATGCTGGGCATAACCTTTAACGGTATTCACCAAATTAGGAATGAGATCGGAGCGGCGCTGATATTGGTTAAGCACTTCCGCCCAACCCGCTTTTACCTGCTCGTCTTTTGATTGAAAATCGTTGTAGCCACAACCGCTCAGCATCATCGTCAATAGTGCAATCCACAAGATACGCATCGTCAAATCTCCTTAATTAAATTCTAGAAAACATTGTCCACGAAAGACACGAAAATACACGAACAAATCAAAGGAAAATGCTCAATAACCTAGCAATGATCGCGATTTTTTATTTCGTGCCTTTCGTGGACAAATTGGTTATTCAATCAAACCACACACCCAGCAGCATAGCCCGAGGCCCACGCCCACTGAAAATTATAACCGCCCAATTGCCCCGTCACATCCATCACCTCGCCCACGAAATACAGTCCTTGCACTTCATTGCACTCCATCGTTTTAGACGACAACGCTTGGGTATCCACCCCGCCGCAAGTCACTTCGGCCTTGCTGTAGCCCATTGTGCCAGTGGGGGTGACTTGCCAATTATTCAAGCGTTCAGCTAACGCGGCCAACACTTTGGGGGAGTGTTGGTTAAGCGCTTTATTCTCGACGCTCCATTGCGTAGCAACGATGTCCGCCAGTTTTTTGGGCAAATACGCCGCCAAAAAATTGCTCAACAAAAGCTTACTCTTGGCGTGCTCGATGAACACTTCGCGCATATCCAAGTCGGGTAGTAAGTTGATAGACAGCGCCTGCCCGGCTTCCCAATAAGAAGAAATTTGCAAAATGGCAGGCCCACTCAAACCGCGATGTGTGAACAATAAACTTTCGCGAAAACTCGTCTTACCAAAACTCACTACTGCATCCAACGTCGCACCCGATAAATCAGCATAAGTCGCCCATTGTTCAGGGTGAAAAGTGAGCGGCACCAGCCCCGGTTTGAGCTTGGTCATGGCAATGCCAAACTGCTCGGCGACCTTATAGCCAAAGGGGGTTGCGCCAATTTTGGGAATAGACAAACCACCGGTGGCGATGACTAGTGCATCGGCTTGCAGCAAGCCGCGCGAGGTCATCACCGAAAACTTCGCGCCACGACGAATCTCGCCCACTTCGCACGGCCGTATCCAATTGACGCCCGCGTCGTCACACTCTTTTTTTAGCATGGCAATGATGGCTTCCGAGCCGTCATCACAGAACAACTGCCCCAAGGTTTTTTCGTGATAGCCAATGCTGTGCTTATCCAGCAGCGCGATGAAATGTTGCGGGGTATAACGCGATAAGGCCGAGCGGCAAAAATGCGGATTGTTTGACAGGTAGTTGTCGGGCTTGATGTTGAGGTTGGTGAAGTTGCAACGCCCCCCGCCCGAGATGCGAATTTTTTCAGCGAGTTTGGAATAGTGGTCGAGTAGCGTCACTTTGCGCCCCCGTTGCGCGGCGGTTAAGGCACACATCATGCCCGCTGCACCTGCGCCGATTACGATGACATCTGTTTGGATTGGATTCATTATTTAGCGCAGCAAAGCGCGTGTTACCTCGTTTTGACACTCGCCCGTTTTTTCAAAATGGCTGATGTTATCTAATGTTGTCTGCGCAATATTACGCAATGCTTCGGAGGTGAAAAAACCTTGATGGCCGGTGATAAGCACGTTGGGAAAAGTCAGCAGGCGCTCAAAAATATCGTCTTGAATAACGCGACTAGATAAATCTTGAAAAAACAGATCGCCTTCTTGCTCATACACATCTAATC
>JAGVFD010000101.1 GCA_020057805.1 Sideroxydans sp.
CACAATGCGAATGCCCATCTCACGCAAGCGAGTAACCGCGATGACGCTGCTGGGGCGCAGCTGATCTTCAAAGGCAATACAACCGAGAAAGGTGGTGCCGTGTGCCAAGGCGATAACGGACTTTCCTTTTTGTTGTAGCGCTGCAATGGATAGCTCATCCAACATCACATCGTGTTCGCTCAAAAATATGGGTGAGCCCATCACATAGTGTTCGCCCTCCAAGGTCGCGCTCAATCCCTTGCCGGGGATTTCGGTGAAGTCGGTAATGGGGAGGGGCTTCACATCTTGCGTTTGTGCGTAGCTAATTAAGGCGCTAGAAAGTGGGTGAGTTGAGGCATGCGCCAAACTGGTGGCGATGCGCAGCAATTCGCCTACACCACTTGCTGCACTCGGCCGTAACTCTGTCACCGTCGGTTTACCTTCAGTCAAGGTGCCCGTCTTATCCAACACCAACACGGCCAATTTATTGGCGCGCTCTAAAGCTGAAGCATCTTTTACCAAGATGCCGTTTTTGGCGGCTAATCCGCTGGCGACCACGATGGTGATGGGGGTTGCCAGCCCTAGCGCGCAAGGACACGCAATGACTAATACCGAGATGGCGTTAATCAGGGCGTAAGAAAAACTACCCTCTACAAGGTACCAATAAACAAAGGTGATGACAGCTAACACCAATACAACAGGCACAAAAATGCCAGAAATTTTGTCTGCTAGTTTTTGAATAGCGGCTTTTGAGCCTTGAGCTTGTTCAACCAAGCGAATCACTGCTGCCAGTTGCGTGCGGCTACCCACGGCGATAGCGCGACATTTGAGTCGTCCTTGCTGATTCAGCGTGGCGGCATACACCTTGTCGTGCATCGCTTTAGCTTGAGGCAGGCTTTCACCTGTCAGCATGCTTTCATTCACACTGGATAAACCTTCCAAAACCACACCATCCACTGGCACACTCTCGCCGGGGCGCACGATAAAAATATCGTCAGGACGGAACTGTCCCAAAGGCACATCCATCTCTACGCCATCACGCTCTACATGGGCGGTCTTGGGTTGCAAGTTGATGAGACCTTCTAGTGCGGAAGTGGCTTTGCGCTTGGCATTGGCTTCGAGCAGTTTGCCCAATAGCACGAGCGTAATCAGCATTGCGCCCGCCTCAAAATAAACAGGCTGATGCAGGTCGAACAGCATAATGGCGAGGCTCATAAAGTAGGCCGCACTGGTACCCAATGCCACCAACAAATCCATATTGCCACTGCCGTGCTTAACACTCGCCCACGCGCCGCGATAGAAGCGTTGGCCGATCCAAAATTGTACGGGTGTTGCCAATAGCCATTGCATCCAGACGGGTAACTCGAAATGCACGCCGAACAGCATTAACAGCATGCTTAACAACAGTGGCGTAATCAGCGCGAATGCAATTAAAAACTGCTTCTTCTCTTGCTCGAATAGCGCATCGCGGGTGATTTTTTCAGCGGCGAAATCACGTGCCACATGAGCATCGAACCCCGTGTCTTGCACAGACCTAATCAGCTCGTCGATATTGGTGAGCGTTGCGTCATAGGTCACACTGGCTTTTTCGGTCGCCAGATTGACCACGGCATTGACGTGAGGAATTTGGTTGAGCGATTTTTCTAAACGAGAGGAGCAAGAAGCGCAACGCATCCCAGTGATTTGTAATTCGGCGTGTTGTGAAGTGTCGGTCATAGTGGGTTAAATTTACCAGAATTCACTTAAGCGCTCTGTAATAAAAAAGGCGGATGCGAGCTGAATAGTCGCATCCGCCTTAAGGTGTAGCGTTGTGTTACAGCTTGCGTTGAATGCTCAAACCACCGCGTAGCTGGCCAGGAGCGTAGCCTGTGGCTTGGTCATGTGGATATTCGGCAGCGAGGTTGGCTTTAACTGCTTCTGGAATCTCTTCAGACTTGCCGTGGCAGCTCACGCAACCGGGTTGCAATACGATGCCTTTCAGGTAACGGAAGGTCTTGCCATCAGCGCCTTTAACGATTTCAGCGACTTCCAGCGTCTCGGGCTTTTCGCCTTTGGCTAAACGTGCTTCCATCTTTTTCAGGGCTTTTTGTTCCCACGCATCCGCTGTGCCAATCATGGGGTTGCGCACCTTCATGCTGACGCGCGTCACCTTCCAGCCTTTCTGGCGGGACAGTTCGCTGGCCATTTTTGGGGCGATGTCTTTGCACACTTTAACGGCCGACTCAGGACCGCCTTCTTGCACGGCTTTTTTGTTTTCTTCAGCTAATGCTTTGAGGAAAGGCATGGCGGCTGCGCGACTTTCTTCCTTGAGTGTGTCGATGTTGTTATCCGCGTAAGCCGTTACCGCGCTGAATGCGAGTAATGCGGCGCTGATGATTTTTGTATTCATAAAGATCTCCTGAATGAAAAACGCCCGAACGAATCGGGCGTGATTGAGTGGCTTAAAAATTATTTCTTGGCATCCATTGGGCAAGTGTTCATGCCGAGCAGGGTGTAAGCAGGGCAAAACTTAAACACGCCAGTTAACAAAGGCACGACGCCAATCCAGCCCCATGCGCCAATTGTGCCAGCCAGTGTCAGGCCGATAAGGGCGAGCCCCACAACGATACGTAGAATGCGATCGGTACTTCCAACGTTAATTTTCATGATGTATTCCTTGAGGGTTGTTTGAAAAGGGAGGTCATAGTAAGGCCGAATAGCTAAATGGGTCTGTGAGAAAAATCACCAAGCGCCTGCTTGACCTTGAGAAACACAAGGTTTCCTGTTCCAATCCGGCCTCATTTCAAAAAAGCTGGAAAAAACATGGCGCAAGCAAGCATTGGCATCATCGGGGGCAGCGGTGTGTATGACATCGCGGGGTTGGAAAATAAACGCTGGGAGAAGGTCGAATCTTCTTTTGGTGAGCCGTCGGACGAGCTGTTGTTTGGCGAACTGAATGGCGTGAAGTTGGCCTTTCTGCCACGTCATGCGCGAGGTCACAAGATTCCGCCTTCGGAAGTTAATTATCGCGCCAACATTGATGTGATGAAACGGGTGGGCGTGACCGATGTCATCTCGGTTAGCGCAGTTGGCTCGTTGCGCGAACAACTGCCCCCCGGCACCTTCGTCATCGTTGATCAATTTATAGACCGCACCTTCGCGCGCAATAAATCCTTCTTCGGTACGGGCCTCGTGGCGCATGTATCTATGGCGCATCCCGTGTGCAAGCGTCTCGGTGACCACATCCAAGCGGCTGCGAAAGAGGCAGGCATCAACGCCGTGCGCGGCGGCACCTATCTGGTGATGGAAGGCCCGCAGTTCTCTAGCCTTGCTGAATCCGAGCTTTATCGAAACTGGGGTTGTGATGTGATCGGCATGACCAACATGCCCGAAGCCAAACTCGCCCGTGAGGCTGAACTTTGCTACGCCACCGTGGCGATGGTCACCGACTACGACTGCTGGCATCCAGATCACGACCACGTGACGGTGGATCAGATCATCAAGGTGTTGTTGGAGAATGCAGACAAAGCCAAGTCACTGGTGAAACAAGTCGTGCCACGTGTTGGAGCAGATGCCAAAGCTTGTGACTGTGGTTGCCGCAGTGCGCTGCAATACGCACTCATCACAGCACCTGATGCGCGTGATACAGAGATGAAAATGAAACTGCAAGCGGTAGCTGGGCGGGTTTTGAAATAAATCAACTAATTCCCTCTCCCGGCCTTTCGGCCACCCTCTCCCGCAAGCGGGAGAGGGGCTGGGGGAGAGGGTGGAGCGACAAATATGACCGAACAACAATCACGCGAACAACTCTTAACCGCCTCGCGCCGCATGGTCGAACTCGGCCTCAATCGCGGCACGGCGGGTAACACCTCTGTGCGACTTGGAGACGGCATGCTCATCACGCCCTCTGCACTGCCTGTCGGGGAGATGACAACCGACAGCATGGTGCGTATGGATTTGGAAGGTAAGGTGCTGCAAGGCGGCAAGCCCTCTAGCGAATGGCGTTTCCATCGCGACATCTTTGTTGCGCGTCCCGAGATTGGCGCAGTGCTGCACATGCACTCCACCTTCGCCACCACCATCGCCTGTCTGGGCAAGGACGTGCCTGCTGTGCATTACCACATCGCCATCGCAGGTGGCGACAGCATCCGTTGCACGCCCTACACCATCTTTGGGGAACAGAATCTCTCCGACCTTGCGCTGGAAGCACTGCATGACCGTAAGGCTTGCCTGCTGGGAAACCACGGCATGATTGCCTTGGGAAAAGACTTGGTTGATGCCTTGTCCGTCGCGCAAGAAGTCGAGTATCTGTGCGAGATCTACTGGCGCACCCTGCAAGCAGGTACACCGCAGATACTCACCACGCAGCAGATGCACGCGGTCAAAGAAAAATTCGTCGAATACAAGAAACGTAGTTAGGAAAACCATGCCCATCAAATCCAAGATTCGTACCGTCCCCCATTACCCAAAGCAAGGTATCCAGTTTCGCGACATCACCACCTTGCTCAAAGATCCAGAAGGCTTCCGCGCCACCGTGGATGAGCTCGTAAAACGATACAAAAACGTGAAGATAGATAAGATCGCCGGCATTGAATCGCGCGGCTTCATCCTCGGCGCGCCATTGGCTTATGCGCTGGGTAAAGGATTTGTGCCAATCCGCAAGAAAGGCAAATTGCCAGCCGAGACCATCGGCCACGACTACGCCCTCGAATACGGCACCGACCGCATCGAGATACACACCGACGCCATCCAGAAAGGTGAGAAGGTCTTGCTGGTGGATGACCTCATCGCGACGGGTGGCACAGCCGAAGCCGCCTGCATCCTCATCGAAAAGATGGGCGGCAACATCGTTGAATGCTGCTTCATCATCGACCTGCCGGATATTGGTGGGCGGGCGCGATTAGAGAAGTTGGGGCAGAAGGTATTTGCGTTGTGCGAATTTGAGGGTGACTAACTCTGCAAATGGGGGGTTTGTGCCCAACAAATTTTAGTTCCCTTAAAAAACCCTATAAGGGTATTATTCGGCCATGGAAAAGCTCAAGGCGCACTACTCGTTGCAAGAGATTCAAATGATTGTAGCGCGTGAGGGTAGTCAATCTTTTACGTTCGCCGCGCAACGGGGTGCGGAAAGTATGGGGCTTTCTCGCCCCGAAGCGCTGGGTGTGGTTTTGGCCTTAACCAACGCCATGTTGTACAAAAGTATGACAATCCACAGCG
>JAGVFD010000172.1 GCA_020057805.1 Sideroxydans sp.
CGCGCAGACGCTGATAGGGAATGGCGCAGATGCCACGTTCGGCATTGCCCGAATTCAGGTCGACCAGATGACTCGCTGGCACGCCCCCTTCAGGGTTGTAGAACTTTTGCAGCTCGGGTGTGAGCAACGCAGCAGGCCATTTATCGCCTTTGACAGGCAACCATTGCTCGTTCGGATAATGCACGAACTTGCCGTTACTGATGGTCTCGCCCAAATAGAAATGCGTCCAAAAATAGTTGGTGCTCAAGCGCTCGAAGAACTCGCCCAGCGCACTCGCACGCGCCGCCAGTTCCGAACCTCCCTTGCCATTGCTGAACAAGCGCGTGCAATCCCTATCCGTCACATGCACTGACCAGATGTTCTCGATCTCATTCAGCCAAGACTTCTCCTGCACATGAAAACCGATGGCTTCCAACTTGGCCTGCAAGGTGCGAATGGAAGATTCGAGGGAAGCGTCTTTACTGGGAATGAAGGTTTCGGTCATGGTGGATGTCGTGATGGGAGCGGATGTGATTGGAATCAAATAAAGGACGGCATGATACGGGATATAGCACAAGGAGCACGGATGTAGTCTGATGACATTCAATCGTCGCGGACGCTAGCCCCCCAACTTAACAAGTCAGTAACATCGGAAAGCTAAATCGAAGCGTAATGCCGAATGGCGGCTAAATCAGATACGGATCAACTCAAATTTTGGCCATTTAATATATGGCAGACTCGGTTTCTTCCTTCAGATTTAGCTTGATACAAACACTTGTCGGCGCTAAAGGTTAGCTCATCAATAGACTGGCACAAATCATCTCTTTGAAACACACCAAAACTCGCCGTGATTGACAGCGATGCCTGTCCAAAATTAATGCGCAATTCGGAAATTAATTTGCGCAACCTTTCCGCAAAAGCCAGCGCCGCCACGACATTGGTCTCGGGTAAAAGAATGATAAACTCCTCGCCGCCCCACCTTGCAACCACATCACCTTCTCTGGCAGAATTCTTAAGTACAGAGGCAACCAGCACCAGCACACTGTCACCCAAGGCATGGCCATAATTATCATTGAACGCCTTGAAGCGATCGATATCGAGCAGAATCAACGACACATCACGTTTGCTACGTATAGCCGTACTCCATACTTGATTGGCGATCTCGTAAAAAGCACGCCGATTGTTCAATTCCGTCAGGTAGTCCGTCCGCGCAAGGCGTTCTAAATCGCTGTGCGCTTGGTTGGTGATGACCTGTTGTTCCAATAACGCTTGTATCACCCGCTCTTTATCAAAACGTTGCTTCAATGCATCCAGAAAAGCATCACCGACCTCTCCACCGCTTTTAATCAGCACCGCGAAGTACAACGTAGCAAAGCCTGCAATTCCCCAATGAGCGGCATCACCGACACTTACAAAGTGCCAAATAGGTGGCACCAGAACGCCTACGATCCAGACATAAAACGAAAACGGATAAACCGTATTTGTACTCACCGATGCACCCGCCAACCCCATCAACAAAATCATCAACAATGTTTGATGAATCAAATCATCAGGGAAAAACCAAATTGCCATCCCACCCCAAAACAAAGCAAAAAATGCGGTGAACGCAATGAATGCAATATGCCAGCGTGTACATTCGAGAATCGTATTCACCCGTTCCCGGTTACGCCACCACCAAACCGTCTCTACCGAGGCGACTAATATCCACAGCGAGTCGTACGCCAACAATGACGTTTGGGGTAGCACATCCCACATGATTAAATCAAATATGACCAGCAACACGAACTGACCACCGATCATGCTCATATAGTTCTTCAGCCGCATGCGTATCTGTTCAGAGCGGAGGTGTAGGTTGTCCGCATTGATAGGAAACAATACTGCTTCAATAATTTTATTCATACTGCATAGACCCTATCAAAATTCTGCATGTTTTCGGCGCTGACTTCGCATTGCTTTTCGGCATTGATGGCGCTTTAATCCCGCACGATTTATTTGAACAACGCGCCCTTGGGGAGGGCAATTGACTGCGCGATTACTCTCGTGAATGGCTCAATGAAATTTTCAGTCATGGTGTAGTTGAAGTGTTGAGTATTAAAAGATGTGAGATTAGTTGATCCACGCCCCATCGCGATACACCACGGTATCGCCCAAGATGACGGACTCTGTCACGGCAAACACATCCACATGATGACGTGCGCTGGCGCGACGAATTTGCGGCTTGCTGTAACTGCCATGCTTTGCACCCAGCGATAAATGCATGCCGCACATGCGCTCATAAGTGCCGATGTCATTCACCACTTTGTCTTTGGTAAAGGCGCGATTCAACCCGAAACCGAGTTCGCGCAACCAAATTTGTCCTTCATCTGCACGAATGTTCGCCATCACCAAATCAAACTCGGGCGTGGAGTTAAGTGCCTGCGTAACGCGGCCTTTATCAACGACCAAGGTGATGGGGGCGGCGGGAAAATTGGTATTAAACGAGGTGTCGCCGAAAGCGAAAATGCGCACGCGTCCATTCACCGCTTCCAAATCCAGCGCTTCAGTGAACACCTCGCCGATGGGAAATTGCCCGCCCACATTGTTCATCTCGCTGTAGTCGCCCACGTTGAGTTTGGCGGATTCAAACGGCGATGCAATCTGCAAAAGCTCGCCACCGCTTTCAATTGCACCATAGGGGGCTGCATCAATGTGCCGCTTGAGCGATTGCCCTGTGCCTCTAAAATAATCGGCATCGTAGGCCAGTGAATCAATATACAAATCGCACTCCGCGCCGTGCATGCGCGCCAAATGCGGATGCTCAACGACCTTTAGCGCGCGCTTAAATAACTCAACGCGAATGCGGAACGCTTCCAAACGAAAATTGCTGGATTGAATGAGCACTACCAAATCGGACGCCACGAGCTTATCGAACTGCGCAAAAATTGCC
>JAGVFD010000150.1 GCA_020057805.1 Sideroxydans sp.
CGCAGATTGACGCACATTAAAAACACCCACCGAAACCAATCACCACCCGTTCAGCAACCTTATTTTGTGCGCTTGCGCTTGATGTACGATTCGACGCTTTCGCGTGACAACAACCCCGCCTGATAACTCACTAACTTACCTTCAGGATTGTAGAGATATGAGGTAGGCAAAACTTCAACTTCGCCCACCTGTTCGGCCATTTCATAGTCGCCGAACACAATGGGATAGCTTATTTTCTTTTTCACCACAAACTCGCGCACGGACTTTTCTGTCGAGTCGAGTGCCACGCCAATCACCACGAGATCACTATTTTTGTGAGTCTCGTGCAAATCCACCAAGTCGGGAATTTCTTCCAAGCAAGGTGGACACCAAGTCGCCCAAAAATTGACCAACACCCACTTGCCTTTATAGTCCTGCAAACGCTGCGTTTTACCTTGCAGGTCCGTGAACACAAAGCCCTGCGCTACGCAGACTGGTGCGACACACACCAGAAAACAGGCAAGTAGTAGGGGGTGAAAGTAGCGCATTAATGGCCGTGCTTTTCGTCTGCGTCAATATCAGTTACATCAGCATCATCCGCTGCGTGTCCACCATCGGCGGCATGCGTCAAATACAGTGCCAAGGCAATCAGGGCAATCGCAGCACCAAAGTACACCAAATCAAGTGGGCTGCTCATATGCATAGTGATGGCTTCTTCAAATAGCGTAACAATCATAATCATCAAAATCACTTTCGCGAGTTTCGACTTCAAATCGTCTAGGCTATTGATAACCATAATTTTGCTGGCAGCCTTGCTTCCGTGCGCTTGATCAATGTCGCTAATGAACAACTCGTACAAGCCGAGGGAGAAAATCAACATCACCGTTGCCAACAAATAGCCATCCACCACTTCCACAATATGCGACACGGTGCTGTCATGCAGCGCTTTGCGCGCCTCGTCGGTCATCGAAGAGTCGGCGTAGTGCATCGCATGTTGAAACAAGAAAATAACATCGACCGTTGCCATATAAAAAATAGCGAAGCCTGCCAACAAGCTCCCCACCACAGCAGACAACACCACAAAACGGCTATTCCACAACGAGCCTTCAAACAGTTTTTCAAGAAAATTCATATTATTTCTCCTCACGTAATTGCAAATAAAATCGGCCGCGCATTAAAGCTGAAAAGCCCCAATACGGCAACCACTCAAAATTATTTAGCCCACACTTGTTGCAGGCTGGGGTTATTCAACTCTGTTTGCGTTTTTTGTAGACTGGCAAACCACGCGCGTATATCTGCGTCTCCCGACTGCTTGGGTAGTAAGGAAACATCCAGTAAAAACATCTGCGTCAATTCAGATAACTGAATACGTTCTGGCGCGCGCACCATGCCCCAGCCCAATCCCGACAGCTGCCCTACTATTTTTGCAGCCACTAATTTATTCAAAATACGTTCCACGTCATCGTAGCCAATATGCAGTTGGCGCGACAGTCCGGGTAGATCTTGCACCTCACCATTTTGCAATCCCTTGTGCATCAGCTTAAGCATCGACAAGGCAAAATACAGTTGTGCGGCTTGGTCGAGCTTCAAGGCATGGGTGCTGCGCCAATGCGAAATCGACGCAGTAATAATTGCGCCAAACAACAAGGTGAGCCACGACAAATAAATCCACATCAGGAAAATCGGCAGACTGGCAAACGCGCCATACACTAATTTATAGGTGGGGAAGTGCGCGATGTAATAAGCGAATGCGCGGTTCATAGATTCAAACGCAATCGCCGCAATCACCCCGCCGATGATGGCATGATTAAGCGGCACATAACGATTGGGCACGACACGAAACAACAAAGTAAACGCGGCAGTGGTGAGCAACACTGGCAACAACTTAATCAACTCCAAGCCCAACGACGGAATCTGTTTCGCATAGCCCCCCGTGAGCCCAACCAACCACGAGGTAATCGACAAGCTCGCCCCGATCAACAGCGGCGCCAGCGTAATCACCGCCCAATATACCAAGATGCGCTGCAACATATTGCGCTGGCGCGACACCCGAAAAATGCGATGGAACGCGTTATCAATCGTCAGCATCATCCACATCGCAGTGAATGCAAGAAAGGCGATACCGAATGCTGTCAGGCGCGATGCGCTTTCAGCGAACTGTTCCATGTAACGCGAAATCATTCTGCTACCCGTTTCAGGCAACATATTCGACAGGATGGCTTCTTTTAAGTGGGTGAATAAATCGGTGAACACCGGGAAAGCTGAAAACACGGTGAGCATAATCGTCAGCAACGGCACGATGGACAGCAGCGTGGTAAAGGTCAAACTCGCGGCCATCTCGGTGCAGCGGTCTTGTTGCAGACGCACCCCCACAAAGCGTAAAAAACGCAACGAATCCATAATGCCCAAATTAGGAAGTTTCATAAGTGTTTCTTTATTGCTTCGTCATACCGGCGAAGGCCGGTATCCAGCGACTTTATTAAATGGGCTTTGGCCTTGCTACGCAAGGGTATCTATTTTCTAGCTGAATAACGGCCTTCGCTGATATGACGGGATATGAAGTTATAGAAATCCCCACAACACGAAATATCAAAATACAATGCTTCGCATGATAACCGACCAGCCACAAAGTAACGCCCGCACTGCCCGTGAGATGTTACGCGCACATCGCTATGGCGCACTTTCAACCTTATCCAAAAAATTCGACGGTCATCCCTTCGGTTCGATTACGCCGTATGTCGTGGATCATGACGGCAGCGTGCTCATTCTCATCAGCTCGCTCGCCGAACACACCAAAAACCTGCTACATGATGCGCGCGTCAGCCTCATCACCCACGACCAACACGACCCGCACATTCAAACGCAAGGTCGCGTCACGGTGCTAGGCAACGCGGTCTTTGATGACCATCGAGAACACTGCGCAGAACGTTATCTGCGCTATTTTCCTGAAGCACACACCTACTACGACATGCCCGACTTTAATTTCTTTCGCATCACCCCCAGCGCCTTGCGTTACATCGGCGGTTTCGGCGACATTCACTGGGTGAAAGGCGAGCAAATACACGTGCCACCCTACCCACTCATGGCAGAAGAAACTGAGTTACTCAAGAAAATCAACGGAAAACATCGTGACGCTTTGCTCCAACACGCGCCCGAAATTATCAACACAACGCTGACGCTCATCGGCATAGATTGCGACGGCTTCGACCTGCGCCACGAAAGTCAAACCCTGCGCATCGCCTCTACCACTCCGCTGCTCAACGCCCAACTCGCTTTGCAATACATCACGGCGACTCGGTAAGTCAAAAACTTAATCCGCAGATTAAGAACCCAATATTCAAGCTGCTGTTTTGGTTTTAATCTGCGAAATCTGCGGACAAAAAGTTTTTTTACACCTGCGGATGCGCGCGCTCTTCACCGGCATCCAGCTTGTTCAAGGCATTCAAATACGCCTTGGCAGAAGCCACGACGATGTCGGTGTCTGCGCCCAGCCCATTCACCACGCGCCCTGCTTTGGACAAGCGCACGGTTACTTCGCCTTGCGCATCGGTGCCGCTGGTGATGTTGTTCACCGAGTACAACAACAGTTCCGTGCCGCTCTTCACAATCTGTTCAATGGCTTGGAAAGTGGCATCCACGGGGCCACCCCGCTGCGCTTCGGCTTGATGCTCTTTGCCACCTACGCTCAAGGTCACCTGTGCTTTCGGCAACACGCCCGTTTCGGAATGTGCGCGCATGGCAA